>CBFGWJ010000304.1:0-3738 GCA_965652335.1 uncultured Gammaproteobacteria bacterium
AGGCGTCACAGAATTCGTCGTAGGTTCCTTCGACATCGATTTCGCCTTCGCCGGTATCCGGATCACCAAACTCTTCGTTGCCAAATTGCACCACATCGGCGAAGTCCTTTTCGACATCAAAGTTGCACGGGCAGCTTTGTTCGCAGGGAGGCAAGGCGCCCCCTGAGTGCTTGACGTAGTTCTTCAACTTGTTGGCACAGGCCTTGGGCGTACCCAGCGGTGTGTCGCTGTCGCAATCGAGAGCTTCACAATAGGCGTTACAAAGTCCGAAATTGAACGGGTCGCCATCACACACAGTCTCGATGGCCGGCACGATATGGTCACCTGTTCTTTGCGCCTCAGCGGGCGCAGCGAAAGCCAACAGGATCAAGATCAGAAGAAAGGAATGGAACTTCAAAAATCTGCTACTGGGCATTGGAATTCCCCTGTATTTGATTGCTCACGTAGCAGAAACCGGAAAAAAGCTGCCACGCGGAGCGTGGATTTTGTAATGCGCGGCAAATCCAGCCACCCGGTTGGCAAAAAAAAAGTGATTCCCTTGAAAACAGTATAGCAAGAAAATTAATTCGCTCTATTTGCCGGTAATCAGTGATAAGGTCTCCATTTACAAATTGCCACTTCACCATGCCGCAGAGATGCACCCGGTAAAACAACATTCCCTGCAGGCCATCGGCCTGATGCTGCTGGCCGTATTCCTGCTGGCCACCATGGACGTGGGCCTGAAAAAGCTGGTGGAAAACTACGGCAGCATGCAGGTGGTGTTTTTCCGCTGTGCGTTTTCGCTGCCCTTGTTCCTGGTGTGGATTATGGCCACTGACCGCACCCTATTCCGTACCGCTTATCCGGGCGGACAGCTGTTGCGCGGCGTCCTTGGTCTGGTGATGCTCTACTCTGTAGGCGAATGCTTTCGCGAGCTGCAACTGGCCGATGCCTACGCCATTTTCTTCGCGGCGCCACTGCTGATCACGCTGCTTTCGGGCCCCATGCTGGGTGAACCGGCTGGTTTGGTGCGCACCACAGCGGCCATCGTCGGCTTTTCCGGTGTGTTGCTGGTGTTGCAGCCCAGCGGCAGCGGCTGGGTCAGTTACGGCGGGTTGATGGGGCTCATAGCCATGGTGTTTTATTCGTTCACCGCCGTCCTGTTGCGCCGAATCGGTTCACGTGACCGGACCATGACCATCGCCTTCTGGTTCGTCCTGCTGGTGGGAACCGGTGCGGGCCTGGCCGCCCTGCCCAACTGGCAACCGGTGAACTTTTCGCGTGACTGGGTGTGGCTGTTGCTGATTGGGGTTACCGGCGCGGTGGGCCAGGTGTTGCTCACGGCGGCATTCCGCCGCGCCTCCGTCGCCGTGGTGGCGCCGTTTGATTACGTGCACATGGTGTGGGCGGTTGTTTACGGCTGGTGGCTCTGGTCCTACCTGCCCGACAGCAGGACCTGGATCGGATCAGGCATCGTGGTCGCATCGGGCCTGTATGTGCTCTATCGTGAACATCGTGCGCACCGGCGGTCCATGCAGGCCGGCAGCCAGGAATGAACCGGCGGGGCCGTGTTTCTATTGATCTTTCAACAGGAAATAGAGGTGAGTGATCAGTTCTTCAGTTCGGGTATTGCCCGGATCGGAGATGTATTGCTCCCAGGATACGCCCTCATCCTCAATGCCGTGCGCGCCCATGTAAGCCGAAATCTTCTCGTAGGTAGGCATCATGCGGTCGTAGGCGCCGCGGTGAATTACCCGTAACACCCGGCCGGACGGTGACTGGCCGATTTTCACATGCCCCTCGGGCACCACGTCGGCGGTCTCCACCGGAATGGCGGCATCAAACGAATAACCGCTTTCATCCCAGGCGCGCGAGATGGCCATGGGCTGCGCCGACATTCGCAGTTCGTGGCGCGCGATGAACGCGGTGATTTCCCGGTAGGCATCCGCCAGGGCCATGGCAATGTCGTCGGGCGCCTGGCTGCTGATGCTTTCGATGTACAGGATGGTTTGCGGCGCAACCTCCAGGATGTCCACTTCCAGGTCGGAGAAATCAACCGCCGGCAGGGATTCAGCAAGCCGCTTCAGGTTGGCCAGGCCCTGTTCATAGTCCGTACCCAGCCAGCGGTCGAAAAACAGCCCGAAATAGCGCGCCATGATACTGCCGAAGAAACCCTGCCCGGCCGTAACGTCGGTATCAAAGCTCCAGGTGACACGGGTGCTGGCGCCCAGGTCCTCGAGTTCATAAGCCATGTCGGCGGCGCCCTGGTTGTCAAACTGGAAGCGCACGCGCACCAGCGAATAAGGCTCGCTTTCCGTGATCTCCTGCTCGCCGGACCCGGTCAGCCGCGGATCGCCGCTCCAGCTGAGTTTTGCGCCCACACCCTTTTCCGGCCCGCTCCGGCTGTACACAGCCGACGGGTCGCGCGCCGTCCAGGGTGACCAGGCATTGAAGCTGGAATAGCTGTTCAGCAGCGCGAATACCAGGGTTGCCGGCCGGTCGATTTGCGCGCTGCGTTCGATGTGCACCTGGCGTGGCAGAAACAGCCCCACGACAACAAATATAATTATAATAATTACAATGGAATAGAATAATTTCTTAAACATTCAGATTACCTGTTGTTCAGGCTCATTCCGGCTGGCTCACCGGCATAGTATAACGACGCCCGGTGTGATTACCGCGGCTCCTTTTCACGGTTTTCCAGAAAGCGCCTGGCGCCGGGCTCTGCTTCCGGCTCTTGATTCAAGGCATCATTGCCCGGGTTGAACACACCGTTTTCATCGCTCTCGGGGTACCACGCGGGTACGCTGTCATCATCTTCCCAGTCATAGCGCCGCAGTGGCACCTGGTCCCAGCGGCGCAGCAGAATGGCCATCGTAATGCCCACCATCGCACCAGTGAGGTGCAGTTCCCAGGACATGTTGGGCCGGATGGGAAACACGCCCCACACCAGCGTGCCGTAGAAGAACGCCACCAGCAGCGATACCGATATGGACCGCATGTCACGGCGCAGCGCCCCGCTGAGAAACACAAAGGCCAGCAGCCCATAAAGCAGGCCGGAGGCGCCGAAATGCAGGCTCGGCCGGCCAATGAACCAGCCCAGCACGCCCGATCCCAGCCAGATGGCGGGAATGGCCAGCAGCGAAGAGTTCGGGTACAGGAACAGGCAGGCTGTCAGCCCCACCAGCAGAGGGATGCTGTTGTTGAACAGGTGCTCCACCCCGCCATGCAGCAGCGGTGCGGTGAAGATTCCCAACAGCCCTTCGATCCGGCCCGGTCGCAACCCGTACTCCAGTAAATTGACCGGAATTACGGCATCGACCAGCAAGATCAGCCACAACAATGCGACAAAGGCGAGCGAAATCCCCGCGGCCAGGCGGAAATTCGCAGCCGCCTTGCGTGAACTGGCATAGCGGGGATCGGGTTGATGAACAGCCATGGGGGGTTCGCTCAGCGCAGTTCAGGCGGCAAGGCTGAAGCGATGGCCTGGCGGGTTTGCTCCATCAGGCGGTCGATATCTTCCAGTCCCAGCCCGCTGGTTTCGATGGGCGCATGAATGGTCATGGTGCCACGCCCCGGAAACAGTTTCAGGGTGCGTGCCGGCATGATCTCCCGTGTGCCGCTGACGGTCACCGGCAATATCGGCAACTGCTGCTCCACCGCCAGGCGGAATGCGCCTTTCTTGAAGGGCAACAGGCGCCCGTCGCGGCTGCGCGTGCCTTCGGCGAAAAACAGGATGCCTACGCCATCACCCAGGCG
>CBFGWJ010000305.1:0-3737 GCA_965652335.1 uncultured Gammaproteobacteria bacterium
CGCCCACTACGGTCGCGCGCTTCATGTTTTTGAGGTTATAGGTGAACTCTTCAGCGGCCGAAAAGGTGAACCCCGATGTCAGGATATAAACCGGAGTGTCCACCATCCTGGGTCCGCTCACGGTTTCGTGGGTCCAGAATTCTTCGGTACGGTCGCCCTTGCGAATGTAAAACGAATTGAGGTGCTGTGGCTCATCAAAAAGATAGCTGCTGATGAGCTGGATCATGCTCGGGTCGCCGCCGCCATTGCGTCGAAGGTCAAAAATGATGGCCGAGGAGTTGGCGAGGAAATTCATGGTTGCAATCGCAGTCGGGCCGCCCAACTCGGCTCCGATAAAACCGCGCAGGTCGAGATAACCAATATTGCCAGGAAGGATTTCCACTTTTTTGAACCCGAAATTGCTGGAACGGGCGACCTCCCGACGGTCATCGACATGCTCTCCATCCCCCGAGGCATCAGCGGGTTGCGGTGGAGGTGCAGGCATCAGGTTGAGATGCTTGTCGTGACTGATGGCCTGCAGGTCCAGGGTGATTTGCTGGGTGAGGTCATTCAGCGTGCCAAGACTGTTATAACCACCCTCGAAATGCTTTTGCTCCATGGCGTTGGCCATTTCTTCAGCCACTTCCGGAAAGACATAGATCTCGCGCATCAGTTCTGCAACCTGCTCAACCAGTACTTCACGATTCGCAGCGGTAAGCGTGGGGTTGTCGGTTGGGGCTTGGGCCATCGCAGCCACAGGCATAAGCAGCGCAAGTATCAACACGTGAGCGTATCGGTGAATGAACATGGAACACCTCAACCTGGTTTCAACATGCAGACGAATCCGGAAGAAAAATCGTCGCAACCCAACCATCGGCCACTTTGGAACCGGGGCCGGAAAGCGGGTTTCGGGCTTTTTCAGCGACGCGGCGGAGCGCTTTTGGCTTATTCCGCTACTTTCGGGCTGTGTTCCGATTCAAGCGTGCGCTGCACGTCGTGCGGAACAGGATCGTAATGACTGAATTCCATGGTGTAGGAACCCTGGCCGCCGGTCATGCTCTTGAGTTCCGCATGGTATTCAGTCAGCGAGCTCAGCGGCATATCCGCCTTGATGGTCATGAACCCGCTGCCGACGCTTTCAGTGCCGCTGATGCGGGCGCGCCGGCCGGCCAGGTTGCCGGTGACGTCACCCATGTTGTCATCCGGAACCGTCACGTCGATTGAAACAATGGGCTCGAGGATCTGTGGCCCGGCACTCCGAATGGCCTGCAGGAATGCATGGCGACCGGCGATTACAAAAGCGATTTCCTTGGAGTCCACGGCATGGAACTTGCCATCGTAAACCGTGACTTGAATATCCTGCAGCGGAAAGCCGGCGATGGCGCCTTCGTCCAGGATTTGCCTCACGCCTTTTTCAACGGCTGGAATCAGGCTGGAAGGAATGGCGCCACCCACCACTTCATTCACGAACTCAAATCCCTCGCCACGCCGCAATGGTTTGACGCGCAGGTAGACTTCGCCGAACTGGCCGGCCCCGCCGGTTTGCTTCTTGTGGCGATAATGCGCTTCAGCGGCCCGGGTGATGGTTTCGCGGTAGGCGATGCGTGGCGGCCTGGTATCCACCTCCACGTTATAGCGTTCTTTCATGCGCTCCAGCATTACGCGAATGTGCAGCTCGCCCAGGCCACGAATGACGGTTTCGTTCAGTTCCTGGTTGTGTTCCACGCGCAGGCAGGGGTCTTCTTCGGTGAGGCGGGAGAGGGTTTGTGCCAGCTTCTGTTCCTGCCCACGGCTCTTCGGGGAAATGGCCAGGCCGTACATGGGCTGTGGAAAATCCAGCGGCTTGAGGTGGAAATTATCTTCATCATGCGAATCATGCAGGATGGCGTCGTAATGGATTTCATCGACCTTGGCCACCGCACAGATGTCACCCGGGATACCGGCATCGATCTCCATGTGCTTGCTGCCCTGAACACGGAACAGATGGCCCACTTTGAAGGGCTTGCGGGCATCGCCAACAAACAGTTGCGTATCCGGTTTCACAGTGCCCTGGTAAACGCGAAAAATACTGAGTTTGCCAACGAATGGGTCGTTGCTGATCTTGAATACATGCGCAACCACGTGGGTATCCGGATCGGGTTTAACCGTCACCTCTTTGGCATCCGCTCCCTCGCCCTTGAGCACCGGAGGCGGGTTGCCTTCATTCGGGTTGGGCAGCAGGCGTTTGCACAGGCGCAGGAATTCACCCAGGCCGGCATCGTTATTCACTGAAGTGAAACAGATCGGTACGAGGTGCCCTTCCCGCAGGGCGCGTTCAAAGGCATCGTGCAACTCGTCGCGCGACAGCGTTTCGCCCTCGAGGAATTTTTCCATCAGCGCTTCGCTGGTTTCCACCACCTGGTCGATGATGGCATCGTGAGCTTCAGACAAGGAGAAAATGTCGGTTTCGCCTTCGGTCTGGAAAAAGCAGTCGCTCACCGTGGTGAAGTTTTTCGCTGGCAGGTTGATGGGCAGGCATTCGGGCCCGAACTCCTCGCGTATGGATTTGACCAGGTTGGTCAGGCCGGCGCTGTTCTGGTCCATCTTGTTGATGATGATGATGCGGCACAGGCGTCTGGCCTTGGCGCGCTGCATCAGGCGGCGTGTCGACAGCTCGATGCCATTGTTGGCATTGACGACGATAGCGGTGGTTTCCGTCGCCGCCATGGCTGCCAGAGTGGGGCCGCGGAAATCGGGAAATCCGGGGGTGTCGACCAGGTTGATGTGGGTGCCTTCGAATTCCAGGCTGGCTATCGCTGAGTCCAGCGAGTGCTGGTATTCCTTCTCCAGCGGATCGTGGTCGGTGGTAGTGGTGCCGCGCTCGATACTTCCCGCCTCTCCGATGGTGCCGGACTTGGCCAGGAGGGCTTCAATGATGGAGGTTTTTCCTGCGCCTGTGTGTCCAGCCAGCGTGATATTGCGGATGTCCTCGGTTCGATACTGCGGCATAAGAAATTCCTCAGTCTTCAGGCGTGGGAATTCATCCTAGTACAGAATCCGCGTTTACGGAACCCGCACCCAGAATGTGCGTCAAAGGGATTGGCTGGGTCTGCGGTTCACATTCCACCGCGCAGGGGCTTCAGCTCTCTCTTGCGAGACATTTGTCTTGCCTGTCAAAACCCGCAATTAGGCGCCCTAAACGGCGCCTTTTTTTTGTTCCCATCGAGTCGCCAACCCTCGATTGCTTTTTATGACGGCAATTAGGGAAAAGTCGAGGCTTTTTCAGTACTGCCTGTACACTGGCTGGTGAATTCGCTAATTTGCGCCAGCATAATCAGCGGTAATGCAGGCCGCGTTCATCCAGGCAGGTTCCCAGGTGCGTTCATTCAGCATGAGTCCCGAGTGGGTAGTTCTCAAATTTGGCGGAACCAGCGTTGCCGGCCCGGCACAGTGGCAAACCATTCGTGACCTGGTGCTGGAAAACCGGCGGGCCGAGCGGCGCGTGTTGCTGGTTTGTTCCGCGGTGTCCGGCATTACCAACCAGCTGTCAGAACTGGCCGACCACCCGCTGGAATCAGGCATTGAACCGGTTTTGGCTCGGCATTCGGAATTGGCCGGCGAGCTGCAGGTCAGCGCGGATGACATGCTCGAAGTTTGCCGTTTGCGTATGCGGAACTGCCTGCGGAAATTGGGGATCAGCACAGATGATCACGCTGCCCGCGCCGACCTGCTGGCGTGCGGTGAGTGGCTGAGCACGCGTATCGGTTCGGCCTACCTGT
>CBFGWJ010000306.1:0-3731 GCA_965652335.1 uncultured Gammaproteobacteria bacterium
CCAAAGGAGATCAGGCCATAGCCGGGCGGGTAGGTGTACATGGGCGGATAGTAATAATAAGGATAGCCCCAGCTTGAACCGTACACCACGGTTGAATTGTAGGTTGGGACATAGACCACCTCAGGGTCGGCCTGCTGGATCACGATGATCTTGTCTTCCTGCTGCGTGACCGTCTGCTGTTCGGTGGAGGCCAGGTTGCCGGCCTCGTAGGCCAGTCCGCGCATGCGCTGCACGGTATCCATCAGCTCGGTTTTCTGGCCGAGGAAGGCATCGCCGAGGTCCTGGGTCCAGTCCAGGTTCTCGCTCATTTTGCCGAGCACGTCCGGCAGGGAGCACAGGGCCTTGACGCTGGGATCCCAGTCATTTTCCAGCAGGGCGCTGTTGAGCGCATCGCCGGTGAGCCCGGTATTCTTTTTCATGAAGCGGTCGGCTTCGACGATTTCCAGCGGGTAGGTTGATGCCATCAGGATCTGCGTCAGCAGGGAGTCGGGGTACAGCGCAATCGGCGCCACCAGTTGCTCCAGTTGCTCGGTGGAAAATTCACCCGTGGGTGAAGCGGGAGGTGGTGCCTGGGTCGCTCCTGCAGCGCTATCGGTGACGGCCCCGGCGGCAGGCGCGCTGCTCGACGCGCTGTTTGGTGAGCTGGTCAAATCCGGGGTTTGTTGGGCAAGGGCCAAGGTGATGGGCCAACTCAGCAGGGCGCTGGCGGACAGGGCAGTCATCAGCCCTCCCGTACCGGATTGATTCACGAATCGTTGCGTTTTCATGCGTGTACTCCGAAGGGGTACCCGGCAGACTACGTTCGTCAGGGAGCAATTAGAACTCGTAATTTTTCGGGCGCTTTGTGGCCGCGTTGCGGTTACTTGTGGCCGTGCTTAAACTGGGTTGATGCACGCTCCCCGGCACCCTGGAAAAGCCTTTGCGCTGGCCTCAGCCCTGCTGTTTGCCGCTGCCTGGCCACTTCGCGCACCGGGCCAGGAAGCAGTCCTGGCATCAGCTGAAACATTCGAGCCACAACCCGATGATGCCGCTTACCGGGTACTGATCCTGAGCAGTTTCAACCAGGATACGGCGCCATACGCCGCGGTGCGGGCCGGGTTCATCTACGAACTCCAGTCGCGGTTGCCCCGTCAGGTCAGGTTCCAGCAGTTCGACCTGCAGCAGCGGCAGATTGGAAGTGATGTCAGCGAGACTCTACGCGCTCAATTGCTGTACAACCTGTACGCGGAAGCGCCACCCCATCTGGTGCTTGCGATCGGTCCCCCGGCGGCAAGATTCTGGCTGGAGCAGGGCGACCGCGTGTTTGTCGAGGCCAGGGCCCTGCTCACCGCCTCGGAACTGATGCTGTCCGGTTTGCCATTGCGTTCCGGTGACAGCGTTGTAGCCAACCATTTCACCTTTCCAGCGATTGTCGACAGCATCCTGCAGGTGCTGCCGGATACCCGCAGGATGCTACTGGTGTTTGGCAGCACGGATAATGAACGGCAACTGGCTGAAGCTGCGAAGGAGTCACTTCGGGGTTACGAACAGCGTATCGAATTCACCTACGCCAATGACATGCCGCTGCGAACCTTGCAGGATACGCTCGCCAGCCTGGAAGCCGACTCTGTCGTGCTATTGGGCATTTTCGACAGCGATGTGGATGGAATGGTGCTGGGTAACCAGTACACCCTGTCGTTGGTCAAGGCCGCCAGCCAGGCGCCGGTGTTCGGCTTCTTTGAAGACCAGCTCGGCCAGGGAATCGTCGGCGGGCCACTCATGCCTGTGCAGGATACGGTAACGGCGCTGGTCTCCACCGCCATTGAATTGCTGCAGTACGGCGAATCGCGGGGGCGGCGCACCGTGCTGCCGCTCAACCCGCCCGCCTTTGACTGGCGCGAATTGCAGCGCTGGAATATCGATCCGGCGCGCCTGCCCAGGGACAGTATCGTGCTGTTCAAGCCGCCAACCCTGTGGGAGCAATACCGGCTGTTGATCGTGGCGGCAGGTGTTGTCCTGCTGCTGCAGGCTGCGCTTATCACGGGCCTGCTGCTTCAACGCTGGAAAAAGCAACAGGCGGAGAGCGACAACCTGACGCTCCGGCGCCGCCTCATCACCGCGCATGAGGACGAACAGCGCCGTATCGCCCGCGAACTGCATGACGACCTGGCGCAGCGGCTGGCGCGCCTGTCCATCGACGCCGGTTACCTGGCCAGCAGTCAGGACAGCCCCCGGGCCAGCGAATCGATGGCTGCCATCGCCCGGGACATGCAACCGCGGCTGGTGAGCCTCAGCAAGGATGTGCATGACATGTCGGTCCTGCTGCATCCGTCCATGATCGATGACCTGGGAATCGCCGCGGCGCTGGACAGCGAATGTGAACGGATCCGGCGCCATGAAAAAACGTCCATTGTCGCCACCATCGGGGATATTCCCCGGTCGGTGCCGCATGACATTGCCCTCGCCGTGTTTCGCATCGCGCAGGAAGCCCTGCATAACGCGGTTCGGCATGCTCAAGCCGCGAGGATTGAACTCAGCCTGGCATTGGATGGAAACTGGTTCACCCTGATTGTCGAGGATGATGGCATGGGTTTTGACACGGCATCCCAAACCGGCAACCACGGGCTGGGCCTCTTCAGCATGCAGGAACGGGCCGGCGTGGTGAATGGCAAGCTCACTATTCACAGCGAGCCAGGCAGGGGCACGACCGTACTGGCGCGCATTCCGTTCAAGGCAACAGCCGGATGAGCCGCACGCGGGTGCTGCTGGCTGATGACCACCGGCTGGTTGCCGAAGGCCTGGTGCGTGTGCTGGAACCGCATTTTGAGCTGCTGGATATCGTCGAGGACGGCCAGACACTGCTGGAGCGTGCGCGGGAACTCCAGCCGGACGTGATCGTGTCCGATATTTCCATGCCGGGACTCAGTGGACTGGAGATGCTGGAGAAACTGAAGTCCACCCACCCGGATGCGCGCGTGGTGTTCCTGACCATGCACCACAATGTCACTTACGCCCGCCAGGCCATGAGCCTGGGCGCCATGGGGTATGTGTTGAAACATTCCGCCGCGGATGAACTCATCCTCGCCGTGCGGGCTGCTGCCACTGGCCGCACCTTTGTCTCTCCCAGCATTGCCGGCGAGCTGTTGCATGCGCTGCGCGAGGGCAGCAGTGGCGCGGATGACCGGGCGGAAAAGCTGACCCTGCGCCAGCGCGAAATACTGCGCTTGCTGGTGAAGGGGCATTCGGCCAAAGTGATCGCCGCCCGGCTCGACATATCACCCCGTACGGTGGAGTTCCACAAGTACTCGATGATGGAAACCCTGGGTGTAAAAAGCAGCGCCGAGTTGATCCGCTTTGCCCTGCAAAGCGGCATTTCCGAGCCCTGACCCTGGTTCAGGAAAACTACGAGTTTCGGCCTGCCGGCCACTGTCCTAAGCTGTGCTGAATCCACGAGGACTGCATGCCATGATTGTTTCGGACTGCGAATCCCGGCTCGCGCAGGCCGGCCGGTGTGAACCTGCCGCCTGGCTTGCGCCATTGTTTTGCCGGATGTCTTGCCTGCTGTTGTGCCTGATTTTGACTGCAGGGCCATTGATCGCCGCGCCCGCGGATGCAGACGACTCTCAATCCCGTCCGCGCATCGGCCTGGTGCTGGGCGGCGGCGGCGCCAAGGGCGCCGCCCATATCGGCGTGCTGCGGGTGCTGGACGAACTGCGCATTCCGATCGACTGCATCGCCGGCACCAGCATGGG
>CBFGWJ010000307.1:0-3728 GCA_965652335.1 uncultured Gammaproteobacteria bacterium
TGCGCGGCCCGAGCGGAAGCCAACAGGTTCTGCCGGAAAAGCTCGACGTTGGCCGGGCTGTCCCAGGGCGAGCCCGGCGTGGAGGTATCAATTCCACCGATGTAATTGCCAATGCGATTGTTCCGGATGGCATTGAGAACGTTGTTGGCAGCGGATTGGCAACCCGTAGTGATCGCGGGACCGCCATTTCCATCCACCTTGAAGGCATTCGAGTTGGGAAATTCCAGCGTGCCTGTTGAACAGGCAGGCAGGCAAATGGCGCCACAGCCATCGCCCCAGGCACTGTTATGGCCTACCTCAAGCCGGACTTCAACGTCACGCTGCGCCACGACTTTATTGTCTATGGTCACTTCGCCACGGCTGAGCACAAACAGTTGTGAGCGCGCCGGGCGATCGGTGCTGGTGCAGCCGGTTTCACCGACAGCGCAGGGATACTCGTCCGCCAGGCAGTACAGCCGCTGGCGCAGGGTCGCTTCGCCGACCGAACCCATTTCGACCCAATCAGTCGGGTCTTCCCACCCTTCGTGCCCGGTAGCGCCGCACAGCTGGTCAGGCCCCAGTTCGTGATGGGAGTCAAAAAAATTGATGGCATTATTGGCGCCGGCGGCAGCCGCTTCGAAGGCTACCACCGCCAGCCGCGCATTACCCGCACCGCGTTCCTGCATCTGCGTATTACTGAAACCCGCCACGCCCAGGATGAGCATCACGAACAACAAGAGCAGGCTGAGTATCAGGGCAACTCCACCCTGGGTATTCACCGGCTTTGCAACCTTGCGTTTCATTATTCGCCTCCATAGGCATGACGGTTCAACTGCTGCAGCACGATATTCCGGAACGCAGCTGTCAACTCAATTGAGCGGTTATCAAAGCTGGCCGCTTCATCCGTGGATCGCATACCCTGGAACTGCAGGGCAACACGAACTCCGATGCAGGCGTTTTCGATATCGTTGACCGCATCACAGCCACAGGTGGTTGAGCCGTCGGGACAGATTTTCTGGAAAGCGAGTCCCGTCAGGCCTCCCACCAGACCCACCGGATCAGAAAAAGCCTGGTCGGCAACCTGGGTGCTACCGGGGTCATCACGGGCAACCGTCCTGCCACGGCAGACCAGGTCTCCTTTGGCTGCATCAAGGGAGTATTCATTTTCGACCAGTCGAAACTCATCGAAACCCTGGGTGCAGTGGCCGCGACCTGCATAGCGAACCCGTAAAGTGCTTCCGTTGTTCAGCACCTCGGCGTAATTTTCCCGAATCTGCTGCTCATGGCCGCTGCGCAGGAAAGTCTCATCCCGGAATCCTGCGTTGCGTATGTCGCGGATCATGTAGTCTGAGGAAAACCGGACGTTCTCCTGGATGCGCGACAATTGCCCGGTTTCGATGAATGTCGAACGACCGGACAGATGCATCATCAGGATTCCACCCACCAGGAAAAGGGACATGACCATTGCAACCATCAACTCGACCAGAGTCATGCCGGCCTGTAATGCGGCGGAAGGCCCGCACGGACCGGGACTCGGCAAATGACGGAGAGGTTTCTGTTTATTCATCATATGGAACGGCACTGGATTCGAACGTTATAGGTAAAACTTTCAATTGTCGGCTCCCGATCGCCAAAGCGCGCTTCGGACCAGCTCAGGGTGATCGGTACCTCCACCACGGCAACCCCGAGCACCGGTGTACCGGGGGTAATCGTCAGGTTCGGTATACGAAGCATTTCAGCAGTGGACCAATCCCAATTTTCACCGGCCGTTACCTGGTTCCAGTGCGCCGCCAACTGCTCCTTTGGACTGCCGGCAGCGTCACTGACATCGGGACATCCGGCCAGGCTGCTATCGGCCAGGGCCAGCCACATCCGTTCCTCGAAATCCATGGCGATGGTTGTGGCCAGTGATCGGTAATGGGAAGAATGAACATATTGCATGGAGCTGATTTGCAGGGAGGCCATTGCTGCCAGGCCGATGGTCAGCACAACCAGCGCGATCAGCACTTCGATCAGGGTAAATCCATGTTGATGGCGTGAGCGGGCATCTGATGCGCTCAGGGACTGGCTCAAAACGGTCTTGTGCGGTTTCATGGGCAAGCAGCCTGGCTGGCACATGGCAGGCTGCAGGAACTGATCTGCCCAGTCGGCGTGATATCAATGCGGCGGCGCTGCATGTTGCCAACGCATTCATGGTGCTCCACGAACAGGGTCTCGGGGGCCCATGCTTCATCGGCGGAGCGTATATAGCCGCGGTTGTTGTAAACCACTTCTGCCACTGCTGCAGTAAGACTGACGCCCGTATTGCTGCTGCAGCGCAGTTGTCCCGGCACGCAGCCTTCCACATTCGCCAGTTCGGCCGGGTCTTCCACGATGGCCGACCAGCCTTCATCACCGGCAGCCAGTAACAGGGGTACTTCGGTATTTCGCCGAAGGGCTTCACTTTTGGCGAAATGCAGCAAGGAAACCAGTTCATTGCCCTGGGCCAGTACCTGGCTGTTTCGAATGGACTGCTGGATGGAAGGCAAGCCCCAGCTCAACAGGATGGCCACAATCGCAAGCACCACTATCAGTTCCATCAGGGTGAAGCCCAGGCGCGGACTTGTTTGTTGCGTCGTTGTTTTCATGGCTTTGTTCTCATTTCAGTAGTGCTGGCTGCTCAGGAACCCCAGCAGCGGTAACTACCCGGCAGCGGCAACTTGTTACCGAGATAGTCCATGCTGAAAATTCCACAGGGATCATTGGCCTGGTCAGCTACCGGGGTCGCGGTGAGGGTGTATGCACTGGAAGTCCGGTCAACGGTGACCGTGTAGAAGCCGTCGTTCGAATCCCCCGCCGGATCAGGACAGGCAGCATTGTCATAGGCATTGAGTCGAGTGAAGCACCGCTCCAGGCTGTGCGCCCTGTCCATCAGCGAAGCGGTCGCATCGGCGCGCCGGGATTTGCGTACCTGCTCAAGGTATGTCGGGTATGCAAGTGCCAGGACGATGGCGATGATAGCAAGCACCGTCATCAATTCAATCAAGCTGAATCCCGCCCAAGGCAATGGCGGCAACAGGTGCTTCATCGGTCGATGGTGCTCGTCGGACCGTACCGATAGAGCTTCGCGTTTGGCAGTCGCAACCGCGTCAGGCAGAGATCGGTTCAACATGACTTGAACTCCGGATGGGTCTGGATCAGGCCAATAATGCGATCCAACATCCGGCCTGTCCGTGCGGTGGCGCACACTTCATCGGGTTTTGAGACCGGCGCAGTATCAGTCAATGACAAAGCTGACCCGCATGATGACGCGGTAGTTTGTAATAGCACCTTTGCTGACCGTCACTTTCTGCTCGGATATCCAGGCGCCTTTCACATTTTTCAAGGTTTTTTCAGAGCGCTTGAGGCCTGATTCGATGGCATCCTGAAAGCTGGTTTTGGAATCGGAAGAAATTTCGATGATTTTGGCAACTGACATGGTGGCGTTTCCTTTGCTTGGTGGTGGTTTAGGGGACTTTGGGGGAAGAATGTCCGGGAGGCCGTCTGACGATCTCCCGGAAGGCATCTGCCAGTGGTAGCCGTGACTGAAACAACCACGGCTACGGGTTTGCGAGTCAGATGTTGTGTTTTGACACTTTGCGACGGAGGGTCAATCCCAGGCCGCCCAGCAATGACATCAGGCCACCCAGCGCAATGAATGGCAGCGGACCGGCAGTGTTCGGCAGTCTGTTCTCAACGGGTGCAGGCTTCGGATCGGCTTGCGCCATAAC
>CBFGWJ010000308.1:0-3714 GCA_965652335.1 uncultured Gammaproteobacteria bacterium
CGCTGTTTGTGCTGCCGGCGGTTTACCTGCTGCTGACGGCGAAGCAACCGGCACGTCATAAAATCATGGAAGCGCCTGCATCATAATCGTGTCTGCGGAATGTGCTCCAGAAGCTACTGAACAGGCTCGGCTACTGTGCCGCCTTCCAGCAACGCATCAATTTCATTGAGGCTGTAGCCTATCCCGGCCAGCAGGTGTCGGGTGTCCGCTCCAGGCTTGCGTGGCGGGCTGGGTGTTGCCCAGGGAGTGCGGTCAAAGCGCGGCGCAGGCGCCTGCTGCAGTACGCCGTCGATCTCGATGAAATTGTCGCGGGCAATATTGTGCGGATGGTGGCTTGCCTCGGTGGTTGTCAGAACCGGTGAGACACACGCGTCCGTACCGTCAAACAACTGGCACCATTCATCGCGGGTCCTTTGCCTGATGGCTGTGGACAGCCGTTGCTTCATACCAGGCCAGGCCGATTCATCCATGCCGCCAGGCGCCGGGTTGAAGCCGGCACCGGCCAGTTCAGACTCATCAAGCCCGGCGATTGCCAGGAACCGACGGTAGAATTGCGGTTCCAGGGCACCAACCGCCAGGAACCTGCCATCCCGTGTTTCGTAGGTGTCATAAAAATGTGCGGCGCCTGAAAGAAAGTGTGTTCCGGTTTGCTCATCAAAAGAGCCTGAAGCGCGAAATGCATGGAACATGGCCATGAGCGCGAGCGTGCCGTCCAGCATTGCCGCGTCCACCACCTGGCCATTGCCCGAGCGCGCAGTCTCCAACAAGGCGCACAGGATGCCGAATGCCAACAACATGCCCCCACCGCCAAAATCGCCCACCAGGTTGAGGGGTGGCACGGGTTTTCCGCCTTTTATGCCGATTGCATGCAGCGCGCCAGACAGAGCGATGTAATTGATGTCATGACCAGCGGTATGTGCCAGGGGGCCGGTCTGGCCCCAGCCGGTGATGCGGCCATAAACCAACCGGGGGTTGCGTGCCAGGCAGGCCTCTGGCCCAATGCCCAACCGCTCCGCCACGCCGGGACGATAGCCTTCAAACAGTGCATCAGCTGATTCGGCCAGCTTCAGTAGCACCGCAACACCTTGCGGTGATTTCAGGTCGATGCAAATTGATTGCCGGTTGCGCAACTGCGGGTCATTTTCCTGGTTTATCAAGCCACCATCCGGGCGTTCAACGCGAATGACGGTTGCACCCATGTCCGCCAGCATCATGCCGCAGAATGGACCCGGCCCCAGCCCGGCGAGTTCAATGATGCGGTATCCGTTGAGCGGGCCTGGCATCAGCTTCGATCCACTTCTGGCAGCTTGTGGTCCGGGCCAGTTCGACGGTACCGGACGGTCGGCGGTGGGCTTTGATTGTGACTAACTGCTGTTTGCATAGCGTGTCACTATAAACCAGTTCCCGCTGCACAGGGCTACGCGGCCCGGAAATCGGCGTCTCACATTCCCGCCTTGGGCCGTGGCCATGGTAAAGTCGCCCGACATATTTGTGTGGGTCAGCCAGATTTGCCGCCTGCAACGCTATACCTCTATCACTCGATCCAGGGAAAGTTTATGAAAACAAACCGAAATCCCGCGATTTCCGCAAGATCCTACGCAACCCCCGGTGCGCACCTCGGCCGGCAATTGCTGGCGCTGGCCGCAGCCCTCTTCCTGCTGGCAGCCTGTGGCAAGGATGAAACGCCACCGCCTGCCCCGGCGGTTGAGCCGGCTGCCGAGGCTCCGCCAGCCGACCCGGTGGCAATAGGCGAGGAAGCCATGACCGAAGCCGATTACCGGCGGCATATCGAAACGCTGGCTTCCGATGAATTCGGTGGCCGCGCGCCGGGATCACCCGGTGAAACATTGACCGTGAAGTACCTGATCGACTGGTTCAGCAACCTGGGGCTGGAACCCGCCAATGGCGACCTGTACACGCAGGATGTGCCGCTGGTCTCGGTGGAAGTCACCAACCGGCCCGACCTCGTGATCAGCGGTCCCGGTGGGGCGGACACCGTCCTCGGCTATACCACCGACCAGGTGGTGGGTACCCGTCACCAGGTTCCCGAAGTTTCGGTGCAGGATTCCGAACTGGTATTCGTGGGTTACGGCATCGTCGCCCCGGAGTATGGCTGGAATGATTATGCCGGTATCGATGTCACCGGCAAGACCGTGGTGATGCTGGTGAATGACCCGGGCTACGCCACCCAGGATCCCGCGCTGTTCAATGGCAATGCCATGACCTATTACGGCCGTTGGACGTACAAGTATGACGAGGCGGCACGCCAGGGCGCGGCCGGCGCCATCATCATTCACGACACCCTGCCGGCCTCGTACGGCTGGCCGACCGTGCAGAACAGCTGGACCGGGCCGCAATTCGACATGGTGCGCGCGGACCAGGGCGTCAACCTGTCGGAGTTTGAATCCTGGATCACCAAAGAAGCCGCCACCGCCTTGTTCGACAGGGCCGGGCTGAACCTGGACGAGATGTATGTCGCCGCGAAGACTCCCGGATTCACCCCGGTGCCGATGAACCTGAAAGCCTCGGTTTCGCTCACCAACAACATCGTCACGGTTGACTCACAGAACGTCGCGGCCATCCTGCGCGGCAGTGAAGCGCCGGACGAGGTGTTCATCTACATGGCGCACTGGGATCACCTGGGCACCGACCCGAAACTCGAAGGCGACCAGATCTACAACGGCGCTCTGGACAATGCCAGCGGAACGGCTGCGTTGCTGGAACTGGCCAAGGCCTACGCTTCACTGCCCCAGCCGCCACGCCGCAGCGTGATGTTCCTGGCGGTAACGGCTGAAGAGCAGGGCCTGCTGGGTTCGCTCTATTACGCCGCTCATCCGCTGTTCCCGCTGGAAAAAACCGTGGGCGGGCTGAACATGGACGGCATGAACAATTTCGGCGAAACCCGTGACGTGACGGTGGTTGGCCTGGGCATGAGCGACCTGGATGATTACCTGGCCGCGGCGGCCGCCGAGCAGGAGCGTGTGCTGAACGGCGACCGTGAAGCGGAGAAAGGCTATTACTACCGTTCCGATCACTTCGAACTGGCCAAGGAAGGCGTGCCGATGATTTACCCGGGCGGCGGTTACGACGACCGTGAAAAAGGCGTGGCTTACGGCATGGAGAAATCGCAGGAATACACCCGCGATCATTATCACCGGGTTTCCGATGAGTATGACCTGAGCTGGGTGGTCAGTGGTGCCCTGCACGACATGAAACTGTTTTTCAAAACCGGGCTCGACGTGGCCAACAGCAGCGACTGGCCTAACTGGAAGGAAGGCGCCGAGTTCAAGGCCATACGCGATGCGCAGATGCAGGGCGCGGAGTAAGCACTCTGGTCATTTCGTCATAAAGCCCGGCGGAAGGCTGCCGGGCTTTCTACCCAAACTTTTTGTGCAGGCCTGAGCCCGGATGATATTTCCATCCTGGTCCAGACCTGTCGCGCTGACCTGCCTGGCCATGCTGGCCTTCGCCGCCAATTCAGTGCTGTGCCGGATGGCGCTGGGCGGCGCCCTGATCGATCCCGCTTCGTTCACGGCCCTGCGCTTGGCCAGCGGCGTGGTGTTCCTGTTCGTCCTGCTCGGATTCAAGGCTCGACAGAATCTCGCCGCACCGCTTTGGGACCTGCCCGCCGCCCTGGCCCTGTTCGCCTATGCGGCGTGTTTTTCCTTTGCCTACCTGCAGCTGTCCACCGGTACCGGTGCATTGATCCTGTTC
>CBFGWJ010000309.1:0-3693 GCA_965652335.1 uncultured Gammaproteobacteria bacterium
AGGTGCACATGCATGTCCATCAGGCCGGGCAGGCAGGTTTCCAGGGAAATGCGCCGCGCATTCTCCGGGGCATCGACGGCTTCTCCGACTGTTTCGATGCGATTGCCGCTCACCAGTACCTGCTGTTGCTGCAGAAGCTTTCCGGAATCGACATCCAGCAACTGCCGGCATTCCAGTACTATGTTTTCAGCCTGAACCGAAAGTGAAAACAGCAGGCTGCCGGTGGCGGCTGCCAGGCAGGCACCAAGGTGTTTGATCAATGTTCTGGATTGCATGACTTTCCTCGCTCAACGAATCAAGGGACAGGGTTCAACTGACAATCAGCTGCGCCAGCCGGCCGGTGAGTATGGCCAGGTAGTTGCCGATGGCGTAGCCGATCATGGCCATCAGTATGGATGCCGGTACCAGCGATGCCCGGTGGTGGGCGGCCACTACCGGCGCTGACGCTGCCCCGCCGATATTGGCCGCTGAAGCAATGGCAACCGTGTGGATATCCACGCGGAAGAGCCATGCGCCCAGCAGGATGAATGCGCCATGTATGAAGATCCACACATAGGCCATGGCGACAAAGGCGCCTATGACTTCCACATTCACCTGGCTGAGATCCATGGTGGCGCCGATGCGGGCCACGTACACATAGATGATGGCCATGGCGATGGGTTGCGCCACCGGCAGTTTGCGGGCCGGTGTGGCCGAAGCGGCCAGCGCCAGGGTGGTGACCAGCAGGATAAGCCAGGTACCTGCACTGACCACTGTGGCTCCACCGGCGGCAATTTCCGGCAATGCCACCGACAGCTGGCTGGAAATCCAGGTGATGCTGATTGCCAGCAGGGCCAGGTACAGCAACTGGGTCATGGAGGGCGCCTGTTCGTTTTCTTCCAGGGTGGCCGCGGCCTTGTCCATCATGGCCAGGCGGCCGGGTGGTACTTTCATCCAGGCATTGAAGCGCTTGGCCAGGGCTTTGGAACCCAGCAGTATCGGCAACCAGATCAGGTACACCAGCTGGTCAGCTGCGGCCGCCATCGTCAGATGGCTGGGGTCGCCATCCAGCGCGGCATGGGCGGCGGTCATGTTGCCGGTACCGCCGATCCAGCTGCCGGATAAAGTTCCGAACGCTTTCCAGCTGTCGGCGGGCAGGGGGAAATGCAACGGAAAGCTGTCGGGTGTGACGATGGCCTGGCCGAGGGCAAACGCGGCCACGCCGCCCACGACCACGCCCACGCTGCCGAGCAGCATGACAAACACGCCTTTGCCCATGATGCGTATGGCGCCGAACAGATCCACCTTCAGCAGCATCAGCACAATGAAAATGGGCAGCCCGTAATCGCGCAGAAAAGTGTAGGCGGGGTTGCTGAAGGGTATCAGGCCGGTATTGGACAGCAGCACGGGTGTGGCGTAGATGAAAATCAGCGGTGGCAGGTAGTTGAATACCTTTGCTTCGGTTTTCCGTTCCAGCCAGAACCAGAAGCAGACCACGGCAACCAGCACGGCCATGACGCCGGCGGGTGAGCTGATCAGGGCAGTGTCCATAGGCTAATCCTTGCAGGTTCCAGGCTACGGCGTGCTTTCCGCCGGTGCTTTGCCGGGCGCGTGCAACAGCCTGCACGCAGTGGCAACCGCATCCAACATCCGTGGCGTGGCACGGGTGATTTCATCGGCTGGAAGAGTGTACAGCCGCTCCGTGCGCACCGCCCGCAGCTTCGGCCATTGCCGCCACGCTGCCAGCGGGTCATCCTGGCCCTGAATGACTGCGGCAAACATCACTTCCGGGTCGCGCATGATCACCGATTCCAGGCTGATCTGCGGCGCCAGCACGGATTCATCCGCAAAGATATTCTCGCCGCCGCACAACGCCAGGCTTTGGGATACCAGGTGTTCTCCATTCAGCGTGAACAGGGGTTGTTCGGCCACCTGGTAAAAGTAGCTGACCCGGGGCTTGCCTGTGCCGGCCGAATGGATTTCGGCGAGGCGGGCACGCACGGACCGGGCTGCTGCCAGGCCGGCTTCTGCTTGCCCGGCTGCCGCGCCCATCTCTTCCAGCGTGGTGGCGATTTCCTCGGGCCGGCGGATTTCAACCACCCAGGTCTCAAGGCCCAGTTCCCGTAACCGGCTGACGGCCGCGGCGGGGTTACCGCTGTCCCAGGCAATGACGAGGTCGGGGTGCAGGTTGATGATGCGTTCCAGGTCCAGCCGGAATGCATCCCCCACCCGCGGCAGGCTGGCTGCTTCGGCCGGATGATTGCTGTATTCGGCTACGGCGATCAGCCGGGGTCCCGCTCCGGCGGCGAAGGCCAGTTCAGCCAGGTGGGGTGAAAGGGTGATGATGCGGCTCGCCGCCTGGGGCAACACCAGCGCAGTGCCATCGGCCTGGGTGAGTTGCACCGGCCCGGCTGTGGCGGAGACGGGTACGCACAGGCCCTGCAGGAGCAGGAGCAAGACCAGGAGCATCGGGCCCGCTACCGGCAGTCGAGGCAGGGATTCCGTAATCACAGCGCGTCGGGCGAGACAGTAAGTGGAATGGGTCAGTGAAATGGACGTGATTCTGGCTTGCTGCGCAAGTGCGGCATCAGGTGATCACATCGATCAGCAGCAGCAGGGCGAGCGCCGTCATCCACACACCAAGAATGCGCCACACCAGGTCCATGGACTGGCGTAATCCTGCCATGGTGGCTTCCAGGTGGCTGCCCGGCTGTGCCAGCGCCGGATCGGCCAGCTGGTCGGCATAGCCATCATTCATGGCATGGCCGCTGAGCACCTTCTGTTGCGCGGCGGTGAGCAGGAAGCCGAGGCTTCCTTCAAACAGGCCATGGCCCTGCTCATCGTGGTACTTCTTCCAGGCGATGAACACCGAATCGAAGTCCGTGGCGATCGCCAGCGACAGGGTCATGAGTTGCGCCACCGGCCACTCCAGCACCTGCCTGGTGCGGATGAAGTAGTGCCTGTGCGAATCGCTGAGGCCGCATCTTTCGGTACTCAGCCAGTCGACAATGCGGTACAGGAAAGCGCCGATGATGCCCAGCAGGGCAAACCAGAAGATGACCGCGAACCAGCGTCGCAGCGACTCACTGAACACCGCATTGACGGTGGCTGTGAGGCAGGCGGTGGTATCGCCGGGCGGATCGCCACGCAGCAACACCGCCAGGTCCTGTTCGCGTTTCGAATCATCATTGCTGTCGATGATGTCGGCCACCTGGGTGTCCAGGTCACGCTGGCCAAAGCAGTAAACCAGCACTGCAATGCCCAGCAGGAAAACCCCGATATGGCCAAACAGGCCCATGAACAGCTGGTTCAGCAGCGCCAGGCCAATCAACGGAATGAACAGGATGATGGCGTAGCCGGTGAACGCGTTCCAGGCCGGCAGGTTGCCGAACAACTCTTCAGCCCTGTTGATCCAGTGGCCCAGCCATTCGTGCCTGCGCAGCGAACCCAGTTCGCGGACAAAATGGCACAGGGCGAATGCGAGCAGTATGGCAATAATGGTCATGCGCTTTGAATTCCTCACCAGATCATGGCATGGCAATAACGGAATTCTAACAGAGCTGCGGACTCAGTTGAGGCTGCCGCGCGAGGAGTTGCACCCAAACAGGGGGAGGATCAGTCTTTTCCGCGTGCTTCGCGGGTCAATTGTTCCAGGTCACCACCGCTCTGGGCACGGTACCAGTCGGCGATCAGGCGAAAGGCAATGGAAACCGG
>CBFGWJ010000310.1:0-3686 GCA_965652335.1 uncultured Gammaproteobacteria bacterium
TCGCCGCGCTCAGCCATGGCGGCCTTGAGTTTGGGAACCATCTTCGGAAACTGGCCGTCGATGACCAGCACACCATCGGCGCCGGAAGACACCAGTACATTGCCACCGAGGGCAAACATCACATAGAAGCCCGGCGCGATTTCCTGGACGCGCACGGGCGGGTCGGGGTCGATGCCCATTTCGACGATCGCCTGTTCGGCGCTCACCGGGTCGCGCTGCGGCTCGGCATCGTGGGCCCATGCCGTACTGCACAGGGCTATCAATACAGGCAGAAACTGGATCGGGCGGAAGATCATCGGTAGGTCGCGCATGGGAAAGCCTGCAATTGCTTTGGGGAAAGCATGAGAATAACCGATCTGCTCCCCGAACCCGCAACGGCGAATGCAGGTAGAATTCTGGCTCGCCGCAAAAGTCGAAAGTTCCTGACAGTGGAGGCCCACCATGTCCTCATGCCGATCCATGAAGTTGATGCTGATGTCTCTTAGCCTGCTGGGCGGTGCTGCTTGCAGCACCATGGCAGCAGCAGATGACAGCGCCGCATTCCGGAAGATATACGAAACCGAGTGGGAATTCCGCCTGCGCGAATTTCCGCTGATGGCATCCTACACGGGCAATGATGCCTACGCCGACCGGCTGGGCCATGTCAGCGAAGCTGACCAGAAACGCCGGCATGATTACTGGAGCGACGTGCAGCAGCAGCTGCAGGCCATCTCCTGTGAGCGCCTGTCGCATGAGGATTGCATCAATTTGCGCCTGTACCGAAAGCAGATCAGCGACTACCTGGCAGATTACGAAACCAGGGCCTACCTGATTCCGTTCAACAGCGACTGGGGTTTCTACATGGAGTGGGCCCGGCTGCCTTCCGATACCGAATTTGCCAACGCAGTGGATTACAACCACTACCTTTCCCGGCTGGAAATGATCGGTCCGGTCATGGACGAGTACATCGTCCTGATGCGTACGGGGATTGAGCTGGGCATAACCCAGCCAAAGGTCGTTCTTCAGGGCCGTGACCAACCCATCAAGGCGCAGCTGGTTGAGCGTGTGGACCAGAGTCCGTTTTTTGCGCCTTTCATGAAAATACCGCCGGGCATTCCTGGCCAGGACCAGGCCGCGCTGCTGGCACGGGCGCAGCAGGTGATTTCCACTTCGGTCATTCCGGCCTACCGCCGGCTGTATGATTTTTTCCACCAGGAATACCTGCCTGGCGCCCGGGACACGCTGGGCGCCTTCCAGTTACCGAATGGCGAGGCGTTTTACCAGGCCGCCATCAACCGCTATGCCACGGTCGAAATGAGCCCGCAGGAAATCCACGATATCGGCCTGGGCGAAGTGCAGCGGATTCGCGCCGAGATGGACCAGATCATCCAGCAGCTTGAATTTGCCGGTGATTTTCCGGCCTTTCTCGAGTTCCTGCGTACCGACCCGCAGTTCTACGCCAAAACTCCGAAAGAGCTGTTGGCTCATGCGTCCTACTACGCCAAGAAGATCGATGGCCGGCTGCCCATGCTGTTCGGGCACTTGCCGCGCCAGCCTTATGGCGTGGCGCCGGTACCCGATGACATAGCGCCGTTTTATACCGGCGGCCGTTATGTTCCGGCTGCCCTGGATTCACACCGTGGCGGCTACTACTGGGTCAATACCTATGACCTCAACAGCCGTTCACTGTACAACATCCCGGCCCTGACCTTGCACGAAGGCGCGCCGGGTCACCACACCCAGGGCGCCCTGGCGCTGGAGATTCAGGGCCAACCGGAATTCCGCCGTAACGATTACATTTCGGCCTACGGCGAAGGTTGGGGGCTGTACGCGGAAAAGCTGGGCGTGGAGATGGACATTTACGAAACGCCCTATGAGCATTTCGGCCGCCTGACCTACGAGATGTGGCGCGCCTGCCGGCTGGCGATCGATACCGGCGTGCACGCCATGGGCTGGACGCGCGGGCAAGCCCTGGAATACCTCGCCTCCAACACTGCGTTGTCGGTGCATGAGGTCACCACGGAGATCGACCGCTACATTTCCTGGCCAGGCCAGGCGCTCAGCTACAAACTGGGTGAGTACACCCTGAGGAACCTCAGGCGCGAAGCGGAGTCTGCTCTGGGTGAGCAGTTCGACGTGCGGGCCTTCCACGATTTTGTGCTGGGCTTGGGTTCTGTCACGCTGGATATCCTGCAGGATGAGGTCCGCGGCTGGATTGCCGGCCAAGCTGAAACCTGAACCGAAGCCAGGACTCAACCCCGGGCCGAAGCGTCCGGGAGGACCCCGGGGTTTGTGCGACCAGGGAATTAAGTCCTATCATCCGCGGTCTGAGGCATTTCAGGAAAGTCTTGAATTCCAAAAAATGATGCGGCACAAAGCCGTGATTTCCAACAGGAGAAATTGATGAAAACCCATTTGAAACATAAAGTTACGATTTTACTGGCACTGCTGGCCGGTCTGGCGCTGCAGCCCGCCATGGCGCAGTCTGCCCGCACTCCCTCGCCCGAAGGCGCCTCGGTGCGCATCAGCAATATTGAAGACAAGGCCACACTCCCCACCACCTTCGTGGTGAAATTTGAAGTCCAGGGCATGGAAGTGGCGCCTGCCGGAACCTACGAACCCAATTCCGGCCACCATCACCTGATGATCGACGTGCAGGAGCTGGCCAGCGCCAGCAAGCCTTTGCCGGCCACCAAGAACATCATTCACTACGGTGCCGGGCAAACCGAAGCTGAAATCACCCTGAAACCGGGCAAGCACACCCTGCAGCTGATGTTTGCCGATGGCAACCATGTGCCGTTCGACCCGATTGTTATGTCCAAGCAGATCGACATTACCGTGGTTGACGAAACCAAGGAAGCCGAAAAGAAGTGATGCCGAAGGGAAGTCGCAGTAATCAAGCAGCCAACCTCAACTGGGCTGGTTGAGCGGTCTTTGTAAACAACGTCATGCCGGGCTTGACCCGGCATCCATCTTTTGCGTGGTATTGGATCCCGGCCTGCGCCGGGATGACGTGATTGCCGCGACATCCCTGGCCCGATAGGGACCTGCTTGACTGTCAGGGCAGGCGCGCCTGCCCGAGCTTGTTGGTGTCGGTGCCGAACCACAGGCTGTTGCGGGCCTCGTCATAGACCATGTGGCGTACCGTGCCGCCGCCCGAAGGAATGGGCACGCTGGCGAAAAACTCCTCGGTGGCCGGGTCAAAACCCACCAGCTGGTTAGGCTGTACCCGCGTCTCCACGAACCACACGCGGTCTTTCGCATCCACGGCCATGGCGTAAGGCCCGGAGTTTTCCTTGCCGGGGTTCTGCCACTCCTCGATTTCGCCCGTGGCCGGGTCGTACACGCCCAGGTAGCCTCCGGTATAGTCCCCGTACCAGATCCGGTCATCACTGGTAATGGCCAGCCGGCGCGGCCGCGCGTCTTCCCGGGGCAGCGGGATTTCGGTCAGTTCAAGAGTTTCCGTATTCACCGTGGCCAGGGCGTTGGTGCCCAGCATGGCGATCCAGGGTTGCCCGGCGGAATCGAGCTTGATGCCATAGGGGCGTGCCTTGGGAGTCTGGGCCGCAACCAGCTCAACTTCGCCACTGGTTTTGTCCAGCCGGCCCACGTAGTTGCCCCACTGGACGGTGAACCAGATCTGGTCCTGGTCGTTGAAAACCTGGGTATGGGGATCCCTGGCATCATCCAGCGGCATGTTGTAGTAC
>CBFGWJ010000311.1:0-3675 GCA_965652335.1 uncultured Gammaproteobacteria bacterium
TCGCGCTCGCCGAAATGCACCGCGTTGCCGTGCTGGTCGGCCATCACCTGGATTTCGATGTGGCGCGGGTTTTCCAGGTATTTTTCGAGGTAAACCGTGGCGTCGCCAAAGGCGCTCTGCGCTTCCTGGCGGGTGAGCTGCAGGGCGTTGTGCAAATGCGCCTCGGTATGCACCACGCGCATGCCGCGGCCACCGCCGCCGGCGGCGGCCTTGATGATGACGGGATAACCCACGCGCCGGGCAATGGCCGAGCATTCCTGCGGGTCATCGCCCAGCGGGCCATCGGAACCCGGCACGCAGGGCACGCCGGCGTCTTTCATGGCCTTGATGGCCGATACCTTGTCACCCATCAGGCGGATGGTTTCCGCCCGCGGACCGATGAAAATGAAGCCGCTCTGTTCCACGCGTTCGGCAAAATCCGCGTTCTCCGCCAGGAAGCCGTAGCCGGGATGAATGGCCACCGCATCGGTGACCTCGGTGGCGGCGATGATGGCCGGAATGTTCAGGTAGCTCTCCCGCGCCGGGGCCGGGCCGATGCATACCGACTCGTCGGCCATGGCCACGTGTTTCAGGTTGCGGTCCACGGTGGAGTGCACCGCCACGGTCTTGATATCCATGGCATGGCAGGCCCGCAGGATGCGCAGGGCGATTTCGCCGCGGTTGGCAATCACCACTTTGTCGAGTAAGGCCATGGCGACCTCAGCGGATGACGAACAGGGGTTGATCGAACTCTACCGGCTGGCCGCTCTCGGCCAGGATGGCCACGATGGTGCCGGAGGATTCCGCCTCGATCTGGTTGAACATTTTCATCGCTTCGATGATGCACAGGGTTTCGCCCTCGGACACTTTCTGCCCCAGGCTGACGAACGGGTCGGCATCCGGGCTGGGCGATGAGTAGTAGGTTCCCACCATCGGTGAGCGCAGCACATCGCCCTCGGGCAGGTCATCCGCGGCAGCCGGCGCAGCGGTGGGTTTGGGCGTGGCCGCCGGCGCTGAAGCCGGCGTCGCCGCGGGCGCGCTGGCGGCAGGCGCTGCCAGCGCCGCCTGCGGGGGAAGCATGTAACTCACCTGTGGGGCGCCGGCGTTGCCGCCGCGGCTGAGGCGCACGGATTCTTCGCCCTCCACGATTTCAATTTCGGTGAGGTTTGATTCCTCCAGCAATTCGATGAGTTTTTTTACTTTTCTGATATCCATGTGAACTCCACTCTCGCCTTGAGGCAACGAGGTCTGTGACAAACTGAATCAGGGATCCAGGTGGTTGATGATGGCCTGCAGCGCCAGCATGTAGCTCTCGCCGCGAAAGCCGCTGATCACGCCCATGGCGATGTCCGAGAAATACGAATGATGACGGAAGCTTTCGCGTGCATGCACTGAGGAAAGGTGCACTTCCACGAATGGAATCTGCACCGCCAGCAAGGCATCCCGCAACACGATACTGGTGTGCGTATAGCCGGCCGGGTTGATGATGATGAAGTCGATATCATCCATGGCACATTGCTGGATGATGTTGACCAGTTCGCCTTCGCTGTTGTCCTGCCGGTGGCTCAGTTCATGCCCGCAGGCCGCGGCAAAGCGCTCCAGGTCCTCCATGATTTCCTGCAGGCTGCGGTAACCGTAACTGTCCGGTTCCCGGCTGCCGAGCAGGTTGAGGTTGGGTCCATTGATAACCCGTATCTTGGCCACCGCTACTCTCGCTGATCAGGGGACAGCAAGTCTGCATGATGGATACCCGTTTGTCCACAGTTCGGCGCCGTATTGCGGCAGATCGCCACAAATGGGCTCCCGTGACCAGCGCCTCACGCGCGTTCGCCAGAACGTGCCGGCAACAACGCTTCGATCTGGGCGCGCAATTCGTCCTCTTTCAGTTCACCGAGGTAAGTCCACCGCACGATGCCGTCCTGATCCAGCAACACGCTGTAGGGCAGCATGCCGCCGCGGTTGCCGTACAACATTACTACGGTCATCACGTCGGTGGAACCCACCAAAATGGGGTAATCGATACCGAGCTCCGCCGCGAATTCGCGCGCCTGCGCCACCTCATCCAGCGCGATACCCACCACCTCAAACCCCGTTTCCGCCAGTTCGCGGTGCAGTTCAGCCAGCATGGGCATTTCCGCGCGGCAGGGCGCGCACCAGGTGGCCCAGAAATTGACCAGCACCACGCTGCCGTCAAAATCGGCGGCAGACACTTGTTCACCGGTGCTGCTGCCGAGGGTGTAATCGGGCCTGAGGCTGCCGACCAACTCCGTTGGCGATACCGGTACCGTTGCCGGCATGGCTGCCAACGTCGACGCTGGTACTCCTGGCTCAGCCCACCACCGGTAGGCCACCGAGCCGCTGATGGCTGCCACCAGGGCGATGGCAACCAGCAACACGCGCTGGGTGGTGGTCAAACGTTCGGGATTTGAGGAGGTCATGCGGTTTCCAGCGACGCTTTCGCGCCGGATTTCAAGTCGGGTCCTGGAGCGGGCATTGTAAACATCATTGCGCCGCCAGAACCTGCCGCACATGCGCGGCGAATTCGTCCGGCGGGAAATAACCCACCAGGCGCCACTGCTTCATTTCCTGGCCGTCGCGATCAAAAAACAGGATGGCAGGCGGGCCGATGATGCCGAATTCGCGCATCAGCTGCTGGTCGGTTTCATCATTGGCGGTGACATCGGCCTGCAGCGGCTGCAACCCGGCCAGCAATTCCTGCACCGCGGGTTCATGGAAGGTATTGCGCTCCATGCGGATGCACTCCACGCACCAGTCGGCGTAGAAATCCAGCATGGCGCCCTTGCCCGAAGCATTGGCCTGCTGCACGGCGGCTTGCAGGTCGTCCACCGACTTGATGCGCCGGAATGCGCTCTGCTCTTTGGCGGCGGTTACTGCCTGGCCACCGCGAAAGCTTTCCAGCGGCCGCAACCAGTAGTCGCCACCCGCGGCCGCGCCGATGATTTCCACCGCGCCCAGCAACACCAGCACCAGGCCGAGTGATTTCCACAGCCGCTTCCAGCCAGAGGCTGCGGTTGGCAGTGACTCAAACGCGCCAAGGTACACGCCGCAACTGATGGCCAGCACGCCCCACAGCACCATGATGAGGCCGCCCGGCAGGATGCGTTCCAGCATCCAGATGGCCAGAGCCAGCAGGCCCACGCCAAATACCTGCTTCACCACCACCATCCAGGCGCCGGCTTTGGGCACCAGCTTGCCGGCGGAAACGCCGAAGGCGATCAACGGCAGGCCCATGCCGAGCGACAGGGCGAACAGCGCGCTGCCGCCCAGCCAGGCATCGCCGGAAGCGCCGATCACGATCAGGGCGGCCATCAGCGGCGGCGCCACGCAGGGCCCCACGATCAGCGCCGACAAAAAGCCCATGACGGCCACGCCAACCAGGCTGCCGCCCTGCTGTTTGCCGCTGGCTTCGCTCAGCCGGGTCTGCAATCGCCCGGGCAGCTGCAGCTCAAAGAAACCGAACATGCTCAGCGCCAGCAGTATGAACACCAGCACGAAGCCGCTGAGGATCCACGGGTTCTGGAACACGGCCTGCAGGTTCTGGCCAAACAGCCCGGCCAGCACGCCGGCGATGGTGTAGGTCACAGCCATGGCCAGCACATAGACCAGCGACAGCCAGAAGGCCTTGAGCGAAGTCAGCTTGTCCCCCTGGCCGGCGATGATGCCGGAAAGGATGGG
>CBFGWJ010000312.1:0-3673 GCA_965652335.1 uncultured Gammaproteobacteria bacterium
GGACATCAGGCCACCTCCACGCTGACCGGGCCTACGGCCGGGCCCAGCTCACGCGCGAGGGAGGTGCCGCTGCGTATCCAGGCGGCGCCGGCAGGCACTGTGTCACTCACACGTACCTCAGTCTCAACGTGCCGGTCACCTTGTTTGACGCGCGCACGGCCTCCATCCATCAGTCCCAACCGTTCCGCATCAGCCTCATTCAATCCCACGAACCCGCTGTCGGCGTGGCTGGTTTCTTGCAGTGCGGCTGAACGGCGGCACAACGCGTCGGCTGAATACATCGGCACTTCGCCCACCCGGAACAGCCCGGAGCCCGCTTCTGCATACCCGGCGATCGAATACCCGGTAGCCTGGTCAGGCAAATCGGCGGCTTGTACGTGTTCCTGCAACTCGGCCTGCACTTCCGCCAGGCTGACCTGGTCAAATCCTTCCAGCATCAGCTGGCCACCCAATTGGCGCAGGATCTTCCAACCCGGGCGGGAGTCGCCACTGGGCTTGCCCGCAGCGGCAAAGGTAAATACATCACCGTCAAGATTGACCAGACTACCCTCAGACTCGGCCACCGGCGCGCAGGGCAGCAATACGTCCGCCACTTCCCGCAGGCTGTCACTGGCAAAGGAACAGGCGGCAACCACACTCCTGGCAGAGCGCAGCGCCTGCATTACCCGGGCTGGGTTGTCGCAGTCATAGTCAGGTTCGATATCCCACAGCAACCAGGTCTGTTCCGGTGCGCTGGCGAATTCCGGATAGGAACTGGCATCTGCAACCGCTTTTCCGCCGGCTTCATGGTGCGGAACCGAACCGGCCAACCAGGCTCCGGTGCTGTTGGCGCCGTGAGGCAACAGGTTCAGTGCGCTGCCGGTTGCCTGCGCAACCCACGCAGCCAATTGCCGCAACGCAGCGGCCTGGTGATGCGCCATGGCAAATTGCCCCACGATCACCACGGCCCGTTCGGCGTTAGTAATTTGTTCGGCAATGGCGCGCTGCTCGCTGGAAACCTCCGTGCCTTGTGCGAGTTCCGCCAGCGCCGCTGGTAATTCCAGTTTCTTGAGTTCGGCTACAGCCACAGCCACTCCGGCCAATTCGCTCACCATTCGCTGCGGCGCCACGATCAAGGACTGCCTGACACCAAAGACGAAATCCCACTCCAGGGGATTGACCGCGGCAATCGAAGCACCGCGTTGCCAGGCCTTGCGCAGTCGATGACCCAGGATAGGTGCTTCATGACGGATATTGCTGCCCACCAGCAAAACAGACTGGGCATTCTCCAGCTCGGCAATCTTCATCCCGAAGCGGCGTGATGCAAAACCGCGACCATCATCGGAAAAATCCTGCTCGCGCAGGCGGTGTTCAATCCGGTTGCTGCCCAGGCCGCGCACCAGGCGCTGCGCCAGGTAATGTTCTTCGGTAGCTGCAGACGGCGAGATCAGGGCGCTCAGTTGGCCACTGTCCTGTTTTGCCGCTGCCAGAATCTCCACGGCATTGTCCAGCGCCTGTTCCCAGCTCACCTCGATCCACTGTCCGTCTTGCTTGATTTGCGGCTTGGTCAGCCGGTCTTCAGAATAAAGGCCCATCACGCTGTAGCGGTCGCGGTCGGACAACCAGGTTTCGTTGGTTTTTTCATGGTCACGCGGAACCGTACGCAGAAGCTTGCCGTTGCGCGCATGGTGATAAACCAGCGAACCCACGCCATCATGCGCTGCCACCGAAGGCCGCGCCACCAGTTCCCAGGCGCGGGCGGCAAAGCGGAATGGCTTGTTGGTCAACGCGCCTACCGGGCACAGGTCGATGATATTGCCCGACAGCTCGGAATCGATGCTGTTCTGCACGCAAGTGCCGATTTCCAGCCGGTCACCGCGGCCGGCGCCGCCCATTTCGGATGTCCCGGCAATTTCTTCCAGGAAACGCACGCATCGGGTGCAGTGGATGCAGCGGGTCATGTCGGTTTGCACCAGTGGACCCACATTCTTGTCTTTCACCACCCGCTTGCGTTCAGTAAAGCGGGACACCGAACGACCGTACCCCATGGCCAGGTCCTGAAGCTCGCATTCGCCGCCCTGGTCGCAGATCGGGCAATCCAGCGGGTGGTTGATCAGCAGGAATTCCATCACGCCGTGCTGGGCATCAACTGCCCGGCGTGAATCGGTGTACACCTTCATGCCCTCCATCACGGGAGTGGCGCAGGCGGGCATCGGCTTGGGTGCCTTTTCCACATCCACCAGGCACATGCGGCAATTGGCGGCGATGGTCAACTTCTTGTGGTAGCAGAACCGCGGAATCTGGATGCCGGCCTTGTCAGTGGCCTCGATGATCATCGAGCCCTTGGGCGCCTGCATGGGCACTCCATCCACTTCGATGTTGACCATGTCCACGGCAGGCTTGCTCATTTCTGCACTCATGCCGCCAACCCCTGCTGCTCTTCAACCATGGAGCGGCCATGGGCCACGAAGTATTCAAACTCCGGCCAGAAATGGCGCAACATGCCCTGTACCGGCCAGGCCGCGGCCTCGCCAAAGGCGCAAATGGTATGGCCTTCGATCTGCCCGGCGGCGGAACGCAGCAATTCGATATCGCCGGGCTTGCCCTTGCCGTCGACGATGCGCTGCAGCATGCGGTGCATCCAGCCGGTGCCTTCGCGGCAGGGTGTGCACTGGCCGCAGGATTCCATATGGTAGAAACGCGCAATCCGCGTGCAGGCTTTGACCATGCAGGTGGAGTCATCCATCACGATGACCGCGCCCGAGCCCAGGCCGGAGCCGGCTTTGCTCAGCGAGTCGTAATCCATGGTGCATCCCATCATCACATCACCCGGCAGCACCGGCATGGATGAGCCACCCGGAATCACGCCTTTCAGCTTGCGTCCCGGGCGCAGTCCGCCGGCCATTTCCAGCAGTTCGGAAAACGGTGTGCCTAGGGGAATTTCAAAGTTGCCCGGCTTCTGCACATGGCCGGAAACGGAAAACACTTTTGGCCCACCATTGTTCGGCTTGCCGATTTTCAGGAACCAGTCTGAGCCATTGCGCATGATGTGCGGCACCGAAGCCAGGGTTTCGGTGTTGTTGATGGTGGTGGGCTTGCCGTACAGGCCGAAATTGGCTGGAAACGGCGGCTTGAACCGCGGCTGGCCTTTCTTGCCCTCCAGCGATTCCATCAAAGCCGTTTCTTCACCGCAGATATAGGCGCCCGCACCCAGCACCGCATGAATATCCATGTCGACGCCGGAACCCAGGATGTTCTTGCCCAGCAGGCCCTCGGCATAGGCTTCTTTCAACGCCTGCTCAAAGTGCTCAAACGGTTCGTGGTGGAATTCGCCCCGCAGGTAGTTGTAACCCACGGTTGCACCCATGGCGTACCCGGCGATGGCAATGCCTTCAATCACCGCATGAGGATTGAACCGCAGGATGTCGCGGTCATGGCAGGTGCCCGGCTCGGATTCATCGGAATTGCAGAGGATGTATTTCTGCACCGGCGCCGAGCGCGGCATGAAACTCCACTTCAGGCCGGTCGGAAATCCCGCGCCACCGCGGCCACGCAATGCGGAATCCTTCACCATGTCGATGATTTTTTCCTGCGGGGTTTTCTCCGCCAGGATCTTGCGCCAGGCCTTGTAGCCGTCGATGGAAAGATAGGTTTCCATCGACCAGGGCACTTCCGCATGTTGCGTGGTGAATAC
>CBFGWJ010000313.1:0-3669 GCA_965652335.1 uncultured Gammaproteobacteria bacterium
CTGATTGTTTGAGAACAAATCCCCGCGGCTGCCTTGCACCGCGGGGATTTTTTTTTACATGATTGGAATATGATCAACCAGACACTGCGAATACAGGTGTTGTTGGGCGCCGCCCTGGTGGCAGCGTGTTTACTCTCTTCATCTTGTTTACAGGCGCAGGTGAAGGGTCTTGGAAAAACCTTGCCTGATGCGGCTGAAGTCCTGGTGTTCAAAAAGTGGGTTGGCGCCACCGGTGACGAAGCCCCTGTGGAAATACAGCTGGTTTGCAGCGGACTGGACGAATTTCATTCGCTGAGGGTGAACCAGGACGAACCGGATGGATGGTTGATTGCTGAACTCCCTGAAGGTGGAAGTACCTGTTCAGTACATGAGGCAGTGCGGGACAGTTATATTCCGGATGAACGTGATTGCCGCAATCTGCTGGTGTTGCCCGGAACCAGCGTCGAGTGCACGCTGGTCAATACCAAGCGGGTGAAGCGCATCGAGATGCTGAACCGCTACGGAATCGTCATGCTGATCGCCTTTATCCTGGGTGCCGGCCTGGCCGCAGTGCACCGCCAGTTGCATTGACATGCAAGCGCCGGGTGGGATGCCCGGTCGGGATGAATTGGGCTTGCATGCATTGACGCGAATTGACATATATTTACAGAGTGTGTATGATGTCGCCATCACACACAGGCGCTTCACCAACTACAGATCGGCAGGATGCCGGTCTGTTTTGGTTTATGGGGTTTGTTTTTCCGGCAGCCGCCCAAGGGTAATTCGATCAATCCCGGCCAGGTCCGGTTTGCTGGAGACCGATTCAAACCCAGCCAACCGAAACTGCTCTCGAACCTCTCTGGCCTGGTCATGGCCGTGTTCAACCATCAACCAGCCATTTGGATGGAGCCGCGATGCAGCGGCTGGGCAGATATTCCGGTAAGCCTCCAGTCCATCCGTGCCCGGGGTGAGTGCCATCACAGGTTCAAAACGACAATCACCACGACGCAGGTGGGGGTCATCACCGGCAACGTAAGGCGGGTTGCTGACAATCAGGTGGAACAGGCCATCCAGAGGTTCCAGCCAGGAACCGTGGTGAATGGCGATATTGGCCAACCCCAGGTTTTCCGCGTTCTCGCGCGCAATCTTTACCGCGGCTTCGCTCAGTTCGCTGGCATGCACCTGGCAAGCCGGACGCTCCCTGGCAATGGCCAGCCCGATGGCGCCGCTTCCCGTGCCCAAATCGGCCACCCGCCAGGCAGCATCGGCGGGGATTTTTTCAAGCGCGGATTCAACCAGCAACTCCGTCTCCGGCCTGGGGATCAGGACATCAGGGCTGACTTTGAGCTCAAAGGTCCAGAAAGACCGCTTGCCTACCAGATAGGCGATGGGTTCGCCCCGTTCACGGCGGCGGATCAATGCCAGGAATTCAGAACGGCGCCTGAGTGGCACCACCAGGTCGGGGTTGGCGAACAGGAAAGAGCGGCTGACCTCAAGGGCATGGCACAGCAGGATTTCTGCTTCCATGCGAGCCAGTGGATCGGGCGCCAGCTTTTCCTGGGCGCAAAGCAGTAAGGACCTGATCGTCATGTGGTGCTCAACGGGATTCTTCGCATTCGCGCCAGGCCCATCCGTTCCATGTGCCGAAATCTGCTCGAATCACACCTGATCGCCGCTCCGCATGCTGGTTGGCGATCCGGTTGACCGGGTATGCTTTTCCCTGGATACGCGCTTCGGTTTGGCTGGCAACGCGTGAGCCCAGGCACTACGCCACCAGATTCCGAACCGTTCCAGCGCAATATAAAGGGCGGGAATCAGGAACAAGGTGATCGCTGTTGCGAACAGGATGCCAAAGGCCAGCGATGTGGCCATCGGAATCACCAACTGCGCCTGCAGGCTGGTCTCCAGTACGATGGGCACCAGTCCGAAGAACGTGGTCAGTGATGTCAACAGGATGGCGCGGAAGCGTTTGCGCGTTGCGTCCACCACGGCCTGCCTGAGTTCGACCCCGAGTTGCCGCTCGCGATTGACGAAGTCCACCAGGATAAGGCTGTCATTCACCACCACGCCAGCCAGCGCTATCAGGCCAAAGAAGCTCAGTACGCTGACCTGGATGCCCAACAGCAAATGACCGAGCAGGGCGCCGATGGCGCCGAATGGAATCACCGACATGATGATCAGCGGCTGCGAATAGGACTTCAGTGGAATGGCCATCAGCGCGTATATCATGAACAGGGCAAATGCGGCTCCTTTGATCAGGTCAACCTGGACTTCCTGCATGCTGCGTGATGCACCGCTGAGCCGGTAGCGAACGCCCGGGAATTGTTCCAGCACTTCCGGCAACTCAACATTCAGGATGTCCGCGGTTATCTTGCCGGGTTCATACTTTTCCTGGTCCACTTCAGCCGAAATGCGGATGGCGCGTTCGCGATCGAATCGCTGGATGCGATTGGGAGTTTCGGAAAACTCAACATCAGCAACGGCGCGGAACGGCACCCTGCCTCCGTCGGGTGTGCGAATGCGGATGTCATTCAGGTAGCCCACGGAATCACGCTCATCTTCGGGATACCGCACCATGACCTTCACTTCGTCCTGGCCTCTCTGGATGCGCTGTACCTCCTCACCGTAGAAGCCGGCGCGTACCTGGCGGGCCAGGTCTGTCAGAGTCAGCCCCAGGGTCTCTGCTTCGGGTTTGATATTGAGCTTGATTTCGGGGGTACCACTTTCGTGGCTGTTGCGGATATCGAACACGCCCTCGTACTGGCGAATGCGGCGCTCCAGCTCGGCAGCTGCACGGCTCACCTGGCTGATGTTGCTGCCGATCAGCTGCAGGGAAATATCCGGGCCTCCGCCGGGACCGCCCGTCGCGCCTTCAAAACCCAGGGTTTTTACACCAGGAATATCGCCCGTTTCCGCCCGCCAGCGGCGCAACACCTCCGGCCCGCTGATCAGGGTTCCTTCCTTTACCAGTTCGGTGATGATCTGCCCCTGGGTATCGGAATTCACCCAGGAATTCACGCTGGTCACGACACTGCCGGGCTCCAGGCCGTTTTCCTCGCTGACCTGGCGATCGACTTCCCACAGCGCCTCCTGCACCCGACGTACCGCCGCCTCGGTTTTGGCTGGAGCTGTGCCTTCGTTCATCTCGATCTGCACTTGCAGGAAATCAGAAACGATATCCGGAAAGAAAATGAACTTGAGAACACCACCGGCCAGCAGCCCGATGGAGAGGATGAGCATCGCTATGAATGAGGAAAGTACCAGGCCCGGGTGATTCAGTGACTTTTCCAGCAAGGGCACATACCGGTTGTCAACGAAGTGATGCAGCCCCTCACTGAAAAAGCGTTGAAAGCGCACAAACGGGTTACGCGTGGTTTTGCCATAGTGACGAATCTTCATGTGCGAGAGATGCGCCGGCAGGATGAGCTTGGATTCAACCAGCGAGAACACCAGGCAGAGTATGACCACCCAGCCAATGGCGGCAAAAAACTCCCCCTGAAAACCCGAGATCATCAGGATGGGCAGGAATGCCGCGATGGTGGTGAGCACGCCAAATGTCGCGGGAACAGCCACCTGTTGCACACCTTCGACGATGTTTTCCACGGAATGACCCTTGGCGCGCATATTGGTGTATGCGCTCTCGCCGATGACGATGGCATCGTCAACCACGATTCCCAGCACCAGGATGAA
>CBFGWJ010000314.1:0-3625 GCA_965652335.1 uncultured Gammaproteobacteria bacterium
AACGGCGGCGCTCCTTCCGGTTGGGCGCGAAAGCGCTTGTAGGACCACAGGTATTGCGCGGGATCAATCGCGATACATCGTTCCACGCCACGGTTCACTGCCGCCAGAGCCACATCCAGGTCATCAGAATGAACCGCCTCGTCCGCCGGCAGGAAGTGAACGCGATAGCGGCCTTTGGGCAAACGCTCGCAGACACACAGCAGCACGTCGCAGTTCGTGGCCTTGATCAATCGCGGCGACAGTACCGCCGTGAGCGCCGGGATCCCGAAAAACGGCGCGAACCGGCCCTGCCCGCGCGAAGGTTGCTGGTCGGGCAACACACCCGCACCCTTGCCGGCGCGCACATGCGCATAGAGTTGGCGCAGGCCTTTGGCGTTGGCCGCCAGCAGGTTGCCACCGCCGCGGCGGCGTTTCTCCAGCAGGGCTCTTTCCAGGCCCGGGTGGCCGGGCGGCTTGTACAGAATGGCGATGTCGGGAAAACGCTGCAAATACATGCCCAGGTATTCCCAGGCGCCGAAATGCGGCGCCAGCACCACCAGGCCGCGGCCGCTGGTGAGGCTGTTGACGAACAGCTCTTCATTCACGATGCCGTCGCAGAGCCCCTGCAGGCGGTCGGTATCCCAGAACCAGTTGCGGCCGGTTTCCAGCACCGTGCAGATGTAGTGGATGAAGCTGTCATGCACCAGTTGTTCGCGTTCGCTTTCAGGCATGTCCGGGTAGCAACGCCGCAGGTTGATGCGGGCCACGCGGCGTTTGTCCGGCGACAACCACGCCCACAGCGTTGCCAGGCGGGTGGCCAGCCAGCAGGGAGCCGGGCCCGGCAGCTGGCTGAGTAACCACAGGAAAAATTTGACAATGGAGATCACAAAGTCGGCACCCCGGCGTTGTCCCGGCCGCGCAAGCGGTTAACATACGGCCGAAGAGTCCTGTATCGAAAACTGTATCCGGGAAGTTTATATGATTGCTCTGTTGCAAAGGGTAGCGGAAGCAGCAGTGACCGTTAAGGATCCTGCCAGCGGAACAGATGAACCCATTGGCCGGATAGGCAAGGGCACGCTGGCCCTGATCGGTGTGCAACTGGGTGACCGCGAAGCCCAGGCCGACCGGCTATTGCAGCGGCTGCTGGCTTATCGCATGTTTGACGATGACGAAGGCCGCATGAACCTGAACCTGCAACAGGCCGGAGGAGCGTTGTTACTGGTGCCGCAATTCACCCTGGCCGCTGACACCAACAGCGGCCACCGCCCCAGCTTCTCAACCGCCGCGCCCCCAGCCGAAGGACTGCGGCTGTTCAATTACTTTGTGGAAGCAGCCAGGCGGGTAATGCCGGGAGTGCAAACCGGCAAATTTGGCGCGGATATGCAGGTCAGCCTGGTGAACAGCGGCCCGGTGACTTTCTGGCTGCAGGTGGAACCGCGTTGAAACGATTCCGGGATTCGCTGTTGCAGGGAAACTTCACGGTGTCGGCCGAGCTGATGCTGTCGCGGGAATCGAATGCCGATGACGTACGCGAACAGTGCCGGCGCATGAGAGGGCTGGTGGACGCCATGCTGGTCACCGACAACCCATGGCCCTGGGTGCAGATGTCCCCATTGGCAGCCTCGGCGCTGGTACTGCAGGAAGGGTTGGACTCCGTGCCGGTATTGACCTGCCGGGATCGCAACCGCGTTGCGCTGGTCAGCGACCTGCTGGGGCTGCAGGCGCTGGGAGTCACTTCGGCCATGCTGGTCAGGGGATACCGGATGGCCAAGGAGCACCAGGTGCCGGCCCGGTCCGTTTTCGAACTGCGGGGCAAGGAACTGCTGGCGGTTGCGGAGCAGATGTCACAAAGCGGCGGCCCGGCCGGCTGTGCCGGCCTGTTCACAGGCACCAATGCCAGGGTATTCAGGCCACAACCCGGCTGGAAGGCAGAATCCCTGGCGGAAAAAGCCGGCGCGGGCGCCCGGTTCATGCAAACCCAGCTGTGCATGAACCTGGACACCCTGCGCACCTATGTCAACCGCTTGATCGAAGCGCGCATCACCTGGAAATTCTCCATCATCGTCACGATTGCGGTGTTGCCGTCGGCGGAGACAGCCCTGTGGCTGAAAAGCAATCTGCGTGACAGCCTTGTTCCTGACCGTATCATCCGTCAGTTGCAGAACGCGAAGGATGCGGAACAGGAAGGCATCACCATCGCCGCGGAGCAGATTCGGCTGCTCGCGCAGCAACCCGGAATTTCTGGCGTGCACGTATTCACCCCCGGAAAGCCCGAGCTGGTGGCCCACGCCATCCGCGAATCAGGCATTCGCCAGCCGGCTGAAAAGCTTGAGCTTGGAATCTCCGGCTGACGGGTGCTACCATCAGGCAGCAGTCGACTGGCTGCGAACGCGACTCGATTAAGGGCTGAACGAAGCAGGAATTTGCTGTTGAGGCAGATGTCTGGCTCTCAGGTTTCTACACCACAGGCACCCGAGGAAAAGAATATGAACAAGGCGTACCCCGCTCATGAGCCGACTCTGCTGTGCAATGTTCAACTCGGGGCGAGTGCCAGGGCACTGTCCTCTTTCTCCACGCTCGGTGCCGGTATCCTGGCTGCGCTCTACCCGCTTCCGAATGTCCATGCACAGACCGACAACGAGCAGGAAGCCGAGAACTTTGTTATCGAGGAAATTCTGGTCACGGCGACCAAGCGAACCCTGAACCTGCAGGATGTTCCACAAAGTATCGTCTCGTTTGACAGCGGTGACATCGAACGCATCAACTTCAAGAACATGGAGGATTACGTCAAGGCCCTCCCCAGTGTTTCCATGACCAACAGCATGCCGGGACGGAACTCGGTGGTGATGCGCGGCATTTCCACCGGCAATGCCGAGTATCGCACCGAGAGCCAGGTTGCCGTTTACCTCGACGAACAGCCGATCACGTCCATTTCGCAACAGCCTGAAGTCCGCATGATCGACATCGCGCGCATCGAGGTGCTGCCCGGCCCGCAGGGCACCCTGTTCGGTTCGAGCTCGCAAACGGGCACCATGCGCATCATCACCAACAAGCCCACCACCGACGAATTTTCCGGCCAGGCCAGTGGCACACTGGCGACCACGGACGGCGGCGATCCAAGCTGGGATTTCAATGGGCACATCAACATCCCGGTCAGCGACACGCTGGCATTCCGCCTGATCGGTTTCTACGCCCATGACGGCGGCTACGTTGACGTGGTGCCGGGCGAGACTTTCGCACCTCCCGAGCACGGCGGAGCGGCCAACAACGACGCCATCGTCGACAATAACCAGAATACCTATGATGTCTACGGTGGACGGTTCCATGCCCTGTGGCTACCCAACGAAAAGTGGGAAGTGGCCGCCAACCTCATCGGGCAGTACAGCGAGGCCGATGGCGTGTGGGAATCGGACCCATATATCGGCGATTACAAGGTCATCAAGTTTTTTGATGAATGGCGCGATGATGACTGGTGGCAGGCATCACTCACCGTCAAGGGCGACCTCGGTTTTGCCGAATTCGTTTCAACCACCTCCTACTTCGAGCGGGATTCCGCCTATGAGTGGGACAACATGGCCTACAACCAGTGGCTGACCAGCTATTACGCGGGTTATTTCGGGCCATACGACTTCGACTACGAGTACGG
>CBFGWJ010000315.1:0-3600 GCA_965652335.1 uncultured Gammaproteobacteria bacterium
ATGCCGAGGCGGACTGCTGGTAACTGCGGTCCTTCTCCAACACCAGGATGCGGCCTCGGAAGTCCGGATTGCGGGCGAGGAAATAGGCGCTGGAGCACCCCATCAGGCCTCCACCGATGATGACGACGTCGTAATGTTCCAACATGCTTCAAACCCGATTGAAATCCAGCATGGATTCTAATGGGTTGGCGCAAATGCAAACAGCTAATTAGTCTAAATGACGCTATAAGCGGCCTGAATTCGACAGCCCTTCCAGGAGCGGGCCGCGCTCACGGCTGCCAGCTGGAACCCCGACAGCAAAGCCGGCGATTACAACCAATCCTGCACTTCAGCCGGAAGAGCGTTTGAATGTTGCCACACGCCGCTCTTGCCACCCGACTTGTACAGCAACCGCACGGCAGTAATTTCCAGCGCCGGTTCAACGGGTTTGATCAGGTCCCAAAGTGTCAGCAGTGCCACATTCAGGCCGGTGAGCGCCTCCATCTCCACGCCCGTCTGCGCGGCGATTTCCGCCATGCAGTACATGTCGATGGCCTGGGCTTCGGGCCGCACTGCCGAACGGAGCATCACGCGGTTAAGGGAGATGGGATGACACAGTGGAATCAATGACGGCGTCTGCTTGGCAGCCTGGATGCCCGCCACTTCCGCCATGGCGCGTGGATCGCCCTTGGGCAGCGTGCCGGCCTGAAGCATCGCCATGGCCTTTTCGCCGATCACGATGCGGCCGCCGGCAATGGCAACACGCCGGGTGACGGCCTTGCCGGATACATCGGCCATGGCCCAGTTTTGCGTACCTGCTTCAGTCATGCTTGCATCACTCCGATTCCCAATCCACTTCCAGGCCGGCATACCATTGCGCAATCAGCTGCCGTTCTTCGTCGCTCATGCCCTGCATATTGGCCAGCGGCATGGTTTTCGTCACGACCACCACCTGGTTGATGCGCTGCGCCTGGCTTTCAATCTGTTCCGGTGTTTCCAGAACCACGCCCAGCGGCGGCGCATAGAAGCCGGTGAAGCTGGGTTTTTCGGCATGGCAGCTGACGCAGTGCTGCTCGATCAGGGGTTGTATATCCGCCAGTTGCGGCGCTGCGCTGGCGCTTTCGACAACTGCGCCGGGTTGCGCAACGGGTGTTCCGGCTGCTTGCTCTGGCGCCGGCCGCGGCAATGTTGACAGGATCAGCGCCAGCATCAGCAACAGTGACAGGGGCAACACCCAGCGGTTGAGGCGTGGAGTGTGCCGCACATTGAACCAGTGCCGGATGCCGATGGCGGCGATGGAAAACACCAGCAGGAACAACCAGCCGCCAGGTCCGTCATTGGGCCCGCCATAGGTTGCCGGGTAATGGCTGCTGATCATGATGAACAGCACCGGCAAGGTGAGGTAATTGTTGTGCCGCGAGCGCAGCAGGGCGTTGGCTGCGCGTGTGGCGTCAGGCTGGCGCTGTTCGGTCAGCGCCGTCACCATGTCCTTTTGCGCCGGAATGATCACATGCGCCACATTCGCCACCATCACCGAACCGATGGCCGCACCGACATGAATGTAGGCGGCGCGACCGCTGAACACCTCATACAGCAGGATGGCCAGCAGGGTGAACCAGCCCAGGATCAGCAGGGACAGGATAACGGGCTGCTTTTTCAACGGTGAATTGCACAGGGCGTTGTACACGATCCAGGAGAGAAACAGCGAACCCAGCCCGATGAATATGGCCAGCCAGGGCCCGATCCTCGTGGCGCCCGGCGGCAGCAGGTACAGCGACGGGTTCCAGTAGTACACCACGCCCAGCAGCGCCAGGCCGGTCAGCCAGGTGAAATAGGCTTCAAACTTGAACCAGTGCAGCCGCTTCGGCAATTGCCCGGGCGCCAGGCGGTATTTCTGCAGGTAATAAAAGCCGCCGCCGTGTACCGCCCACAGGTCACCGGCCAGCGGTTCATCCGGCTTGAACCGCCGCTCCAGCTGGTTTTCCAGCCAGTTGAAATAGAATGAGGCGCCGATCCAGGCAATCCCGACGATGAAGTGCGACCAGCGCAGCAGCAGGCTGAGCCAGTCCTGCAGCCAGGCGATGTACGCTCCGTCCATCAGGCCGCGGCGATGCGGTCTACCGCCTGCAGGTGCCGCTCGATCTCCGCCGCCGGCAGGAACGAAGCCTCAAAGCTGTTGCGCACCAGCTCGATGATTTCATCCGCATCGAGCCCCACGGCGTCCACCAGCGCGTTGAAATTGTCGTTCACGTAACCGCCGAAGTAGGCCGGGTCATCGGAATTGATGGTGGCTTTGAGGCCCATTCCAAGCATGTCACGGATCGGATGGTCGCGCATGTCCTTGACGACGGCGAGCCGCAGATTGGACTGCGGGCACACGGTGAGCGGAATCTGCTTTCGAGCCAGCCGCGCCACCAGGTCATCGTCTTCCAGCGAGCGGTTGCCGTGGTCGATGCGGTCCACTTTCAGGCCATCCAGCGCTTCCCACACATATTCGGGCGGCCCTTCCTCACCCGCGTGCGCCACTCGTTTCAGACCGAGTTCGGCGGCGCGGTCAAACACACGCTGGAACAGATGCGGAGGATGTCCTACCTCGGACGAATCCAGACCGACACCTACGATGCGGTCGAGGAATGGAGCCGCCTCTTCCAGCGTGACGAAGGCACTGGCCTCATCCAGGTGACGCAGGAAACACATGATCACGCGGCTGGTGATGCCCAGTTCCTTCTCGCCCTGCAACAGCGCCGACCAGATGCCCTCAAAAGCCGTGGCGAAACCCACGCCGCGGCCGGTGTGGCCCTGCGGGTCGAAGAAAATTTCCGTGTGCACCACGTTGTCGGCCTTGCAGCGCTGCAGATAGGCCCAGGTGAGGTCATAGAAATCCTGCTCAGTGAGCAATACCGACATGCCCTGGTAATAGAGATCGAGAAAATCCTGCAGGCAATCGAACTGGTAGGCTGCCCGAACCGCTTCCACATCGGCGTAAGGCAGTTTCACGCCATTGCGTTGCGCCAGCGCAAACATCATTTCCGGCTCCAGGCTGCCCTCGATGTGCATGTGCAGTTCAGCCTTGGGCAGGTTGGCGATCAGTTGTTTGCGGCGGTCCATTCAATACTCCTGTGGGTGCGGCTCCATCATCAACTGGGCCAGCAAGCTGAGTGCAATGGTAGCAGGCTGTTTTCCGTGAATACCAGCCATACCGATGGGGCACACCAGCCGCTCGAGCTGTTCCTCCCCGATGCCTCGTTGCCGCAGCCGGAACACAAAGCGTTTGCGCTTGGTGGCCGAGCCGATCAGGCCCAGCCAGGCAAAGTCCCAACCCGGCTCATCGCGCGCCAGGATGGCGTGGCAGATGTCTTCATCCAGCTGGTGGCTGTGGCTCATCACCACGAAGATACAGCCGGCTTCGACGCTCGCCACGGCGGTAACCGGGTCGCTCGTCACCAGATCGGCAAATTGCGCGGCATCGGCTGGAAAAATTCCGCGGCGCTGGTCCAGCCAGGTCAGCCGGAACGGCAGGCCGCGTATCCTGTGCGCCACCTCCTGCCCCACATGGCCGGCTCCGAACAGCCACAGGTGAACACGATTGTCCTCGATGCGCTCCAGCCACCAGCGGCCATC
>CBFGWJ010000316.1:0-3587 GCA_965652335.1 uncultured Gammaproteobacteria bacterium
CACCAGGTGAAACCCGGGCTGGGTTCGGGATAGGCCGCGTCAAACTCCCGTTGCAAGGCGGCGATGGTGTTCATCGCCAGCTCGGTGGGAATGTTGGCGTGGATGATGGAGTGCCGCAGGCCCTTGCGGCCATCGCTTTGCAGGGCCAGCGCATAGGAGGCCACCACCCAATCAATGGCGCGGTCGCCGATGGCGTGCACCCCCATGTGCAGGCCGTTCTGGTGGTACAGGAAAATCAGGTTTCGCAGGGTGTCGGGATCAAACGCCGGGTAACCTGAATTGCCCTCGTCCACTCCTGTGCGGCTTTTGTTCCAGTTGTCCCACAGCCAGGCGGTGCGGGCGCCGCCGCTGCCATCGGCAAAAATCTTGATGCCGCCGGAGATCAGCTGGTCATCACCGGTGGACTCATAGGGTTTGGTGAAGTGCAGGATTTCGCGGATCAGCGAGCGGGCGTCGTCGAGGTTCTGCGGGCTGCGCCACAGGGCAAAAATGCGCACACTCAGGTCACCGGACGCCTGCACATCCTGGTAAGCCTTCCAGGCGTTCAGCCCGTCTTCAAAACCGCCGTCTCCCCAGCCCAGGCCCGGATCCTTGGCGCCGGTCATGCATTCGCTGTTGAAGGCTTGCGCCATTTGCCGGATGGCCTCGAGCTTCTGCTCCTCGCCGGGCTTCGGAATGTGCCGGGTCACCAGGCTCATGGCGCTTTCTTTCAGCACGCCGGTGGGTTTGCCGTCGGCATCGCGGTCGATTACTCCACCGGGAGGATCGGGTGTGTTTTCATCGATGCCGGCCAGCATCAGCGCCAGGCTGTTGGCCACACCATAGTGGCCCATGGTATGCACCAGCCAGGCCGGTCGGTTGCCCGAAATCGGGTCAATATCGCTGGCCAGCACGTAGCGCAGCTCGGTGAGTTTGCCCTCATCCCAGCCACGGCCGATGATCCAGTCGCCTTTACCCAGGCTGGCGTTGCGCTCCGCCACCAGTGCTGCCACGTCAGCAACGTTTTTGACGTTGGGAAAACTGAGGTTGATGTTGAGCAGGCGTGACAGACCCCCGTTGGCGAAATGCGCATGGGCGTCCAGCAATCCCGGAGTAACCGTGCGTCCTTCGAGGTCGATCAGCTCGGTATCCGGGCCGGCAAGCTTTTCAATTTCCGCGGTACTGCCCACGGCCAGGATGTGCTGGCCGCGGATGGCGACGGCCTGCTCAAAGTTGTCCCTTGCATCGACGGTGATCACCTTGCCGTTGATGAGGACGCGGTCAGCCGACTCAGCCGCCTCTGCAGCCAGGTTGGCCAACATCAGGCACAGGGAAAAGGTGAATCGGATCATGGGCGCCCCCTTCTGCTAGTCACCCGAACAGTTTGGCCTCGGTGAAAGCGTCGGGCAAGTTTTGTATCGAATGCTGATTAACGGTCCTGGTGTTCAGGTGAGCCGGAGGTCACAAAGGGTGGGAACGTGCCTGAGCCCCTTGGCTGGAGGCATTCCTTCTTCGAACAGAGGCTAGGGTGTGGACGAAATACCCAAAATCTCAGCCAGCACCTCAACCGGATCCCTTCGGCAGGATTGGGGAACATGCGCGGGATCACTGTCAGACTCTACCAGACAGTGCCAGTCGGTTCGTCCCTGGGCCACCACGCCTATCATGATGATCGTTGGTTCGACATCAGCTCCGGTGTTACGGGTCTGGAATCCGAACCAGGGGACCTGGCAGTTGGCCAGGGGAAGCATGGGAAATACTGTGCTGCCATTCATTAATTCCACGTACTGGCTGCTGATCACGTTGCTGTAGCCAGCTTCTACTATGCTATTGAAAGCCAGGTTTGGGTTGGTCTGGCAGGACTCGGTTATAAACGTCTTCAGTCCGGCGGCAACGCTGAATCCCTCCGTGACCTTGGCTCGAATGGTGTAGTCCTGGTACGCCGGCAAGGCCAGCGATACCAGGACAGCGATGATCGCGATAACGATCATCAGTTCAATCAGGGTAAAGCCATTTTGCAGGTGGCGAATGGTCATTGAACTTTCCCTTATTGATTCTTGTGACTACTCTTCCGGGCGGGGCTCTGCGACGGGTGCCGGTCCAGGAAAGCAATCTGTTCCCGGGCCTTCAAGCAAGAATTGAGCCAGAGAATAATAAATATTAAGAACATGGACTTAAGATTTGTCTGCGTTGTTACAAGCCGGGCTAGCAATTCACAGGAAGGGAAAAGCTGACCAATATTGTCACTCACGGCCTGCCATTCCCTGCCTGCGAGCCGCGGGGTGACTCCTCAAACCGTCACTTGGGCCCGGAACCGGCCCATCAGGACACAGAGGTATACTGCCTGCTTCGCCAACCGGGAGTTTCGTCATGCGTCGTTTGCCTGGCTCGTTGCTTTGCACCATCATGCTGGCTATGGCTAATCATTCTGCGGCTGAAACCAACCCTCGCGCCCGCGACCTGGGAATTCCGTTTCCCGGCACGCCGGGACCGCTGAATGCCATCACCGATGTGGCCGGTGTTACGGTAGGCCAGGTCACGTTGATCTCGGGCGATGGCCCGCTGGAAGTGGGCAAGGGTCCGGTTCGCACCGGCGTCACTGCCGTGTTGCCGCGTGGCAAGAGCTACGACCCGGTATTTGCCGGCTGGTATTCGCTGAATGGCAATGGCGAGATGACCGGCACAACGTGGATTGAGGAGAGCGGTTTCCTGGAGGGTCCGGTGATGATCACCAACACCCACAGCGTGGGCGTGGTGCGCGATGCCGTGATCGCCTGGCAGCTCAAGCACAAACTGTACGAGGAATTGCCCGGTGAACCCGGCGTGTTCTGGTCTCTGCCTGTGGTTGCGGAAACGTATGACGGCTGGCTCAACGACATCAACGGCTTCCACGTGAAGGCAGAACATGCTTTCCAGGCCCTCGATACCGCAGCTTCCGGACCGGTCGCCGAAGGCGGTGTGGGCGGCGGCACCGGCATGATGACGCACGACTTCAAGGGTGGCATCGGCACGGCTTCGCGCCAGGTGAGGGAAAACGAGCAGGTCTATACGGTGGGCGTGCTGGTCCAATCCAATTACGGTGTTCGCGACACCCTGACCATCGCCGGTGTTCCCGTGGGCCAGGAGATCACCGACCTGTTACCCAGCGAAGGCGCACCCAAAGAAGACACCGGTTCCATCATCGTGGTTGTGGCCACGGATGCGCCGTTGTTGCCGCACCAGCTGAAACGCATCGCACGGCGCGTGCCGATGGGCATGGCGCGGGTGGGTAGTTTTGCCGGCAACGGATCGGGCGATATCTTCATCGCCTTCTCAACAGCCAATCCGGGGGCTGCGGCCCGGGAAGGCGAGAAGCAGGCGGAGTTCCTGCCTAACGACAGGCTCAGCCCGCTGTTCCTGGCCACGGTGGAAGCCACTGAAGAGGCGATCGTCAACGCGCTGGTGGCCGGGCGCGACATGACCGGCATCAACGGCAACACGGTATATGGCATTCCCCATGATCGTTTGCGTGAGTTGATGAAGAAGTACAATCGAAATTGATGGCGCAATTGACGGCGTAATTGATGACGCAATTGAAGGACCTGCTGCACTGTTCGAATGAGGTAAGG
>CBFGWJ010000317.1:0-3583 GCA_965652335.1 uncultured Gammaproteobacteria bacterium
TCTCGAAGTTGAGCGACTTGCCCGCCAGTGGGTGATTGGCATCCACGGTGATGGAATCTTCCTGCACCGACACCACCGTCAGCTGGATCGGCTGCTGGTTCTGGTTCTGCGCCTGCAGGCTCATGCCTTCCACCGGCACCAGGTCGGGCGGCAGTGCGCTTCTGGGCACATCCTGGATGGCCTGTTCATTGCGCGGGCCATAGGCTTCCTCGGGTGGAATGGTAACTGATTTGGTTTCTCCAACCGCCATTCCCTCTACGGCCTTGTCAAAGCCCGGAATCACCTGGCCTGAACCCAGCTCGAACTGCAGGGGCTCACGGCCCTTGGAACTGTCGAACTGGCTGCCGTCTTCCAGCGTTCCGGTGTAATGAATACTGACTTTGTCTCCAGTGGTTGCCTGGCTCATAACTAACTCCCGATTCTCTAAAAAAAAATCGCCTTGCGTGTTTGGTGACTACCGCAAGGCGATGTATTCAATAAATGGGACTGATGGGGGGCATTTCAAGTTCGGCCGGCCAGAGGAAACCGGCCCATGTTGCTGTCACTGGTCGTCAGCATCCTGCATGGTGACGAAATCCGTGACGACAGGCGCTCCCCGCAATACGCAGATCAGCAACAGGTGCTTCACGGCTTTCCTTTCTCGCAGCGGCCCATACGGGCAAATTCGAGCTTGCAGCATAGCGGCCCCTGCGTGCTCAGAATGCCCGCAATTCAACCAGAACAGCCCGGTATTTTTTCGGATAGCCTGCCAGTAATATAAGCATAGGATGGTGGCTATGAATGCCCGGTTCGGCTGGGCTGTACTGCGACCTGTTCAGAATCAACCAGACTCAAGGAAAGCAACTCCGTGAAAGTTGTCCATGCCATCGCCCAGCCAGTCATCGCCGCGGTATTTTTCGCGCTCCATAGCCCATTGGTCCAAGCCCAGGGCAGCAGCGGGGTTCACCCCATGCTGGAAGACGATTTTATCTTCACCGTGGGCGGCTTCTTTCCACGAAAGGAGTTCAAGATCAGCGTGGATGGTGAAACCGCCAACCAGGAAATCGACTTCGATCGGGATGCGGCAGTGGTTGACAGCGAAGCTACAGGCGCGCTGCAGTTCCGCTGGCGCTTTGGCGAAAAGTGGTCGCTGGCGGGCCAGTATTATGGCACCCGGGATGATGGCCAGGCGGTGCTGCAGGAAGACATCACCATAAGGGACAATGTCCTGCAGGCCGGCAGCAACGTTGGCGCAGGTTCCGACCTGGACTTGATCCGGGCTGTTGTGGGCCGCGAGTTTTTCACTGAAGAGGATCACCATGAATTCGGTCTTGGCGTGGGCCTGCACTGGTTGCAGATCGGCGCTTACATCGAAGGCGAGATGTTCCTGAACGATGAATCGCGGGGCTTCAGGCGCGAATCAGTCAGTGCTGACCTGCCCTTGCCCAACCTGGGGATGTGGTACTGGCGTTCACTCTCGCCGCGCTGGCTGCTGACCAGCCGGGTGGACTGGTTCAGTGCTTCCATCGGTGATTATTCAGGCGATCTCTGGAATGCCGGCGTTGGCATCGATTTCCAGGCCTGGGAGCATGTCAGCTTTGGCTTGTCCTACCAGCTGTTCAAGATCGATGTCGATGTCGACAAGAGCAACTGGAACGGTAACGTCAATCTGCAACAGGATGGCCCGGCCTTGTCCATGAGTTTCAACTGGTAAATCCCATTCAACGTGCGCTGTCCAGGCCAGGAATTGCCCGGACCGGAATTGCCTGGAAAGGCGCGGTGATGCCCCTGTACCGCCATTTTGCTTCGCTGGCACTGGCGCTTTGCGTTCTGCTGGCACAGGGCTGCGCCTCCCTGCCGCAGAATTTCACCCGTGAAGACCTGGTCGGTCTGGACGCCGAAGACACCACGCTGGCCCGCGAGTTTTCCCGGCTGGCCGCCGCTCACCCCGGACAAAGCGGCGCCTTGCCCTTAGGCACGGGCATGGAAGCCCTGGCTGCGCTGGTCGCGGCCGCGCAACGCGGCGTGAATGTACGGGTTGTGACCAATTCACTGGCCTCCACCGATGTCGCGGCGGTGCACGCCGGCTACAAGAAGTCGCGGCGCGACCTGCTGCAGGGTGGGGTTGAACTCTACGAAATGAAACCGGCGCTGGCCGGGGATCAGTCGAAGCGGCTTTCCTTCACGGGATCATCCGCTGCCAGCCTGCATGCCAAGCTGTTTGTGCTCGATGGAAGCCAGGTTTTCATCGGTTCGATGAATCTCGGTCCCCGTTCGGTCCAAATCAACACCGAAATCGGCCTGTTCCCGATCGATTCCCAGCTTTGACCTCTTGTTGCCGGCCACAACGGGTCAGAATTAGAATCAAAAACACGTTGTGTTGAATTGTTATCCACCCATTATCAAGGTCTGGTTGGTTGAACGTCTCAAGGCGGAAGCCCCTAGCAACCCGCTGAATGGAGACGCCGCAAGCGGATCACTTGCTGATTCTCAGTGTGTGATCGCCAAGGACCTGGCACATAGCCAAAAGGAGCAGCGATGCTATTGTTTTGGTCGCTTGGGCGAAGGTATGGCAACTGTCAGGTTCACCCATCGCAAAGATGTCATTCCGATTATTGGCGCTGGTTATTGGCGTAAAGGTAAGCAGATTTATGAGCGCGAAAATCAAATACACAGATGAGCCATTGGGCAACGTTGAAGTGATGGCAGACCTGCTCCCCAGACCCGAGGAACTTGCGTTCAAGGAAGACATTGTGAAGGGACTATTGCCCTGAGCACATCCAGCGTCGGCAAATATCCAGTCGTTCAAGGCGGGCACCTAATCCACAGGAACCTGTCAACTCAATCGTCAGGCGTCAGAGCACGGGAGTTCAAATGCAAAGCGATGAAGAACAGATTCGGCAACTTGTATTCACCTGGATGGCCGCCACGAAGTCTGGCGATGCTGAGACTGTCTTGTCACTCATATCCGAAGATGCGGTCTTTCTTGTCGCCGGCCTGCCAGTGATGCGCAAAAGCGACTTCGCGGCTGCAGCCAGTGCCCAAACGGGCGAAGATGCCCCGCATTTCGATGGCACAAGCGAAATTCAGGAGATAAAGTTCTGGGCGAATGGGCGTTTCTGTGGGCCGTCAAAGCGCTCCAGTCGACGCGCCTGAACAAAGCTTTCACCCAGGTAGAAAATTTCCGGCATGGTTTGATGAGAACCACCTTCTGAATATCACCCTCACCCAGGACACACCCCATGAACAAAGTCACACCTTTCCTCATGTTCAACGACCAGCTCGAAGCGGCAATCGAGTTCTACACGGCGACGTTTCCGGATTCCGAAATCCGCTCTGTGGCCCGCACGGGCGAGGACGGGCCGGTCAGCTCGGCCGAGTTCGTCGTCGGCGGCCAGCGCTTCATGGGCTACAACGGCGGTTCGTATTTCAGCTTCTCCGAGGGCGTGTCGTTCTACGTGGACTGCGCGGACCAGGATGAGGTGGATGAATACTGGGACAAACTCGTGCAGGCTGGAGCAACACCGACGGCCTGCGGTTGGATCAAGGACCCTTTCGGGCTTTCCTGGCAGATTGTCCCGCGGCGGTTCACCGAGCTGATCCG
>CBFGWJ010000318.1:0-3575 GCA_965652335.1 uncultured Gammaproteobacteria bacterium
CTTCGGTTCGCGCTGCAAGGCCACGCCGGCTTTCCTGAACCAGGTGCAGGCCCTGCTGGCGCCGGAATCAGTGAAACCCACCGAGCTGGAAAAGAGATACACCATGTTGCGCCTGGGTGGCATGCAGCAGGAGGGCGGGCTGTATGACAAGACCATGCCGGGCCTGCTGGTGGATTCGAAACTGAGCGTGGAGCAGAAGGCGGCCATCACCACGGCCTGCGCCGAGGCTACCCAGGCCCTGGCGGCGTTCGGCGAGTGGTTTGATGAAACTCTCACGCCGCGGCCCGACAGCGACTGGCGGCTGGGCAAGGAACTCTACGACCAGAAATTCGCCATGCAGATGGATTACCCTCTGGACGCCGAGCAACTGCTGGCGGTAGCCGAAGGCTGGCTGGCCATCACCAGCGCCGACCTGGCGCGTACCGGCCGTGAAATCCACGATGCCTACCTGGCGGACGAAATCGCCGCTGGCACGGTGCAGAAAGAAGCAGGCAAGGATGACCAACAGGTGGTGCGCGATATATTCGCCAAACTGGCCGAAGACCGCTCCACGCCCGACAGCCTGATCAGCGACAGCTACGCCATGGCCGATTCCATCCTCAGCTTCGTGCGCGAGCAGAACCTGATGGACCTGCCGCCGGCCTCAAAGCTTCGTATTGAACCCGTCCCGCCGCACCTGGCCGGCAACGCGGTGGCCATGATCCAGACAGCGCCGCCGTTCGAGCCGGAACTCGATTCCGTATGGTTCTGGGACCTCGGCCTGCTGAAAGGCTCCGACAGCTACCTGAAGGAATACAACCGCCCGGCGCTGGCCTTGGTGTACATCCACGAAGGCGTACCCGGCCACTTCGTGCAGCTGGAATATTCCAACCGCTCCGAACGCATCATTCCGCGCGTGTTCTGGAATGGTCCCATGGTGGAAGGCTGGGCCTCCTACATCGCCACGCAGATGGTGGCGGAGGGCTTCACCGTTTACCCCGACGAACCCTGGGGCCACCAGATCCAGAGCATGGTGGACGACAAGCTGGTGCTGCGTTCCATCATGAACGCCATCATCGACATTCGCCTGCACCGCACCAACTGGTCCAAGGAAGAGGCGGTGAAGCTGATGGTGGAGCAGGGCTACCAGGAAGAGGGTGAAGCGCAGGGCAAGATCATTCGCGCCGAGCTCAGCTCGGTGCAGCTGACCAGCTACTTCGCCGGCTACGTGGCCATCGAGGATATCCTTGCCGAGTACAGGAAAGAGAAGGGCGCCGCTTTCCGCTTCAAGGATTTCAACGAGAAACTGGTGGGCGCGGGTTCACCGCCGTTTTTCGCCATCCGCGAATTCATGCTGGCGGATTGAGGGAGCATCTTGGAACTACGCACCAACCAGGTACTGCGCGGCGTTCGCTACGAGATTCGCGGCGAACTGGCGGCGCGCGCCCAGCAGCTGGAACGGCAGGGCTACGAAATCATTTCGCTGAACATCGGCAACCCCGGGCTGTTCGGTTTCCGCACGCCGGAAACCATGCGCCTGGCCATGATCGAGAACCTGCACGCCTCGGAAGCCTACTGCAACCAGAAAGGCATCTTCCCGGCGCGTGAAGCCGTGGTAATGCAGCAGCAGAACCGTGGCGTGCTCAACCTCACCGCCGAAGACGTGGTGATGGGCAATGGCGTCAGCGAGTGCATCGACCTGGCATTGCGGGCGCTGCTGAATGCCGATGACGAGGTTTTGATTCCCAGCCCCGACTATCCGCTGTGGAGCGCTTCGGTGTCGCTCAACCGCGGCAGGCCGGTGTACTACAACTGCAAGCCCGAAAACGGTTTCCAGCCCGACCCGGAAGAGATCGAATCGCTGGTCACCAAGCGCACCCGCGCCATCGTGGTGATCAACCCCAACAACCCCAGCGGCGCGGTGTACAGCCGTGAACGCCTGGAAGCCATCGCGCGAATCGCCGAGAAGCATGGCCTGGTGGTGTTTGCCGACGAGATCTACGACCAGGTGCTGTACGGCGAGGCGCAGCACGTGCCCATGGCCACGCTGGTGCACGATACGCTGTGCGTCAGCTTCAACGGGCTTTCGAAGATCTACCGCGCCTGTGGTTACCGGGTGGGCTGGATCATCTTCAGCGGCGACCGCAGCCACGCGCACGAGTACCAGCATGCGGTGGAGCTGCTGGCTTCATTGCGGCTGTGCGCCAATGTGCCGGGGCAGTGGGCGGTGCAGACCGCCCTGGGCGGTTACCAGAGCATCAGGGAACTCACCGCGCCGGGCGGACGGCTGTTCCAGTCACGCCAGGCCATCATCGATGGCGTGGCGGCCAATTCCAGCCTGTCGCTGCATGCGCCGGACGGCGCGCTGTATGCCTTCATCAAGGTGGCGCCGGCCAATGGCGAAGCGTTCGATGACAAGGCCTTTGCCCTCAGCCTGCTGGAAGAACGGCATGTGCTGGTGGCGCCGGGCTCCAGCTTCAACGTGCCCTACCGCGACCATTTCCGCATCACCCTGCTGCCCGACCGGCGCGTCATCGAAACCGTGTTTGAACGGCTGGGCGAGCATTTGCACCACTGGGGACAGTAGCCCGGTTTCAGTCTTCGGGATTGATGGAATCAGGCAGTTCAGGCAGGTAGTCATCGCCGCTCAAGGTGCTCAGCAACTGCCTGGGCAAGCCTTCCGGGGCCAGTTCCAGTGCCCGCTGCAGGCTGGCTTCGGCTTCCGTACGGCGGCCTTCCATCACCAGCGTGCGGGCCAGCTGGTAGTGGAAGCGGTATTCGTTGCCTTGGATCTCCAGCGCTTTTTCCGCCAGCTGGCGCGACTCTTCCAGCCGGCCTTCCTCCAGCGCCACCGAGGCGAGATAGGACAGGTAGTAGGGATTCTTGCGGCGGTTCTTTTCCACCCGTTTCCGCAACTCGTCCGCGGCCACCACATTGCCGGTTTTCTCGTAAATCAGGAACAGGTTGTTGGCCGCCATGGTGCTGCCGGAATTGATATCGAGCGCGGTGAGGTAGGCCTGGGTGGCTTCGGAGTACTGCTCGTTACGGCTGTACACCACGCCCAGGTTGGACCACAGGTAGTGCAGCTTGGGTTCGGTTTCGATGGCCTTGCTGATGTAGGCCCAGGCCGTACCCAGGTCGCCGTTGGCCAGCGCATCGGCGCCGAGGTTGTTGTAGTACTGGGCCAGCACCACCTCGTCGGCAATGCGCCGCTGCAGCCGCGAGCGCACATCGCTGCGGCCGCTCACATCCACCACCCAGGAACCGCCACTGGGCACTTCCACCGCCACGTTCACGTGCATGCTCACCAGCAGGGTGTCATTGTTGGCGCTCCACTGTTGGGGAATTTCCACTTCCTGGTAATACGCTTTCAGGCCCAGGTGCCGCGCCATCATCATGAACATGGCCGAGTAGGAGAGGCAGTTGCCGGTACCCCGTTCAAAGGTTTCCAGTGGCGACAGCGTCAGTTCCGGCCGGTAATCGAAATGCAGTACGTAGGGGTCGGTGGTGGCCCACACCAGGTTCCACACGGCCTGCTGGTGGCCACGCCCGGGCTCGACGTACCGGTCGATGAAATCCAGCATGGCCTGGCTGGG
>CBFGWJ010000319.1:0-3562 GCA_965652335.1 uncultured Gammaproteobacteria bacterium
CCAAAGGCATCCAGGGTCATGTCATGCACCTGGTTGTCATTGCTGACGGTGTCGGGATCAAATCCGGGACGTACGCCGCTGGTGCCCAGGGCGATGGCGTTGGCGTAGAAAATGTTCGGGTCGCTGCCGTCCTGGTTGAAGCCGTGCAGGTTGAAATAGCCGGTAAAGCTGTCGGAGGGCTCCCACTGCGCCGCCAGGCGCCAGGCGAATTCGTCGAAACCGCCGAAATCATCACCCGGGCCGTTGACCGTGTTGTCGATCCATTCGTCGCGTTCCTGGTACTTGATGGAAGCGCGCATGTGGAAGGTGTCGGACAGCGAGAAATTGCTGGCGCCTTCCGCGGTGAAGGTGCCGCGCGAACCGTAAGAGGCCGCGAAGTAGCCGTTGCGCTCCTCGCTGGGGCGTACCGATGTGATGGTGATGGCGCCGGCATTGGTGTTGCGGCCGAACAGGGAGCCTTGCGGGCCTTTCAGCACTTCGATGCGCTCGATGTCAAACAGCGGGAAACTGCGGGTTGTGTTGTTCTCCAGCGAAATGTCGTCGTAAATCAGCGCCACTGGCTGGTTGGCATTCACGTCGAAATCGATGTTGCCCAGGCCGCGCAGGTAGAAACGGGCCTGGGTACGGCCGTTGGAGGTTTCAATGTTCAGGCCCGGTACGCGTGCCGCCAGGGCGCGGATGTCCTGCGCACCGCTGATGTACTCCCTGACCAGTTCGCCCGAGATGGCGGAAACCGCCGCCGGTACTTCGGTCAGGGTCTGTTCGCGCTTCTGCGCCGTTACCAGCACTTCTTCCAGCGCCAGGTCCTGCGCCAACGCGAGCGGGCTGGTGAGCGCTGCTGCTATGGCCAGGGTCAATGCATTCTTGCTGATCGGACCTTTCATTGTTGTTCCCCACGGTTGAAAGTGGGCGAATTATAGCCGCTTCGCCCAGTGTGGAACAGCGAATGCAGGGCGGCTTTGCCGAAGTTCGGCTCTGTGCAGTGACTCACGGCTGCGCCGGTTTGCCGCTGGAGCGGGTCGCCGCTAACATGGCTCTACCTCACTTGGCTGGATTGCCGTTGCATGGTGTCAAAACGCGAGTTGCGCCGAATGGCAGCTTGCTGGCTGATGGGCTGCTGCGCTTGCAGTACAGCGGTCGCAGGGAAAGCGCCGGACATGGGGCCGGTGAAAGAAGCGGCGCAGGCGGACGGACTGTCCGCCGCTGCCCCGCGCTGCGTGGTGCTCCTGCACGGACTGGGGCGCAGCTCGGTTTCCATGAAGGGCGTGGAGTGGCGGCTCGAGGAGGAAGGCTTCAGCGTCGTCAACCTGAGTTATCCCTGGCAGAAGCAGACCATTGAGCAACTGGCCTCCCTGGCGGTCGGCAACGGCCTGGACGGCTGCCGGCAGCTGGACCTGGAGCCGGTGGGATTTGTCACCCATTCGCTGGGCGGAATCCTGCTGCGCCAGTACCTGGAGAGCAGCACGATACCCAACCTGGGCCGGGTGGTGATGCTGGCGCCGCCCAACCAGGGCTCGACGCTGGCGGATCAACTGCTGGCCAATGAATGGATCGAGCCGCTGTTGCCCGAACCCGCGCACCAGCTCGGCACGGATGAAGCATCAGTGCCGTTGCAGCTGGGGCCGGTGGATTTCGAGCTCGGCGTGATTGCCGGCAGCAACACCCGCGCCTGGGTTCCACCCGGCCTGGAGGACCTGCCGAACGACGGTACGGTGTCGGTCGCTGAAACCCGCGTGGAGGGCATGCGGGATTTCATCGTGCTGGATGTCGACCATTCCTTCCTGATGTGGCGCAGCGCCGTGCTGGACCAGGTGGTGCAGTTCCTGCGCAATGGCCGGTTCGATCACAGCCCTGGCGGCGAAGCCGCCGCCACGGCGACTTCAACGGTTGATGCTGACCAGTTTGGGGATGGGCAGTGAGTTGAACTCGCAGGATGTCGCCAGCGTATAGGCACCCATCATCTTGCCCACCACCAGGTCGCCGATTTGCAGGTTGGGCAACTCACCTTCCTCCAGTACCACGTCGATGCTGTCGCAGGTGGGGCCGGTGAGCACGCCGGTGCTGGTTTCGCCGTCGTCGCTGAACAGGGTGAGCGGGTAGTGCGCATGGTCGTAGATCTGACCGCTGTAGGAGCCGTACACGCCGTCATCGAGGTAATACCAGTTGGCGGCAATGCGCTCGGCGCGGCCAATCACCGTGCTGATGGCGGTGATGCAGGGGGCGCTCAGCACGCGGCCCGGCTCGGCGATGATGCGCACGGAATCCGGGTAATCCGCCAGCGCTTCAACGATGGGACGGCAATATTCCACCAGGTCCAGCCCTTCCTGTGCATAGTCCGCCGGAAAGCCGCCGCCGATGTCCAGCACGCGCAGGTTTTCCGCGCCTGGCAGGCTTTCATTGCCGAAGTAATCGCGGCACTCGCGGATCGCTTTGACGTGTGCATCGGTGTCCAGGCACTGCGAGCCGACGTGGAAGCTCAGGCCCATGATCTCCACGCCGAACTCCTTGGCCAGGGACAGCATCATCGGGATGTTACGCGGCGCGCAGCCGAATTTGCGCGACAGGTCGCTGTTGACCTGCCGGGCGCGGAAAGACACGCGCAGCAGGATCCGCACGCGGCCGGCATACGGCTTGAATTTGGCCAGTTCATCCGGGTTGTCGACTACAAAAACATTGCAGCCGAACTCCAGCGCATCGCGTATGTCCTGGTCGCGCTTGATCGGATGGGTGTGGATGGTTTTCGCCGGATCGGCGCCGATCTGTTGCATCAGGCGGATTTCACCGGTGGTGGCGATATCGAAATTGGCGCCTTCGGCCTGCAGCACTTCCAGCACCGGCACGGCGGACAGTGACTTGATGGCGTAATACAGGTCCACGCCGGGCAGGGCCTGCTGCAGGGTGTGAAAGGTATCGCGCAGTTTCTGGCAATCCAGCACCAGCAACGGTGAGCCATGCTGTTCCACCAACTTGCGCCAGGGGGCCTCTGCCTGCCTGCTTTCAATCGTTACGACATTCATGGGCATTACTCCAAAGTGGTACTTAAACCTGCTTCAGACCGTGGCCTTGGAAAGCCAGCAGGGGGCCAAAAGGACGCGGCATTTTAGACAAATTGCATCGCCGCGCAAGTACTTTATTTCTGCATCCGCATACGCCGGTTCAATGAAAGCTGTTGGCTGCGCAGCACCGGCCTACTATCATGATCTGCCTGACTCACGCGAAGGCCATTACCATGCACATGAATCCATCCTTTATCAACCGGCCGGGGCTGCTTCACACCCTTGTTGCCGGTTTGTTGTCCTGTGTTCTGCTGCTGCCGGTGGCGTGGGCTGAAAGCACCAGGCCGGCTGCCGATGAAACGCTGGTGGCCCTGCTGGATGAATTCCTGGCCGGCGCGTCCCGTAACGACATTGCCGTTCACCAGCGCTTCTGGTCGGACGACCTCGTGTATACCTCATCATCAGGAGAGCGGTTTGGCAAAGCCGATATCATCAGCTCCATGCAGGGGGCCGGCGCCGATGAGACCGGCGCACCGGCGATGGAGTATGGCCGTGAAGCCCTGCTG
>CBFGWJ010000320.1:0-3556 GCA_965652335.1 uncultured Gammaproteobacteria bacterium
GTCTCCCAGCTGGCGAGGTCCAGCACCAGGCCAAAATGCGGCACCGGCACGCCATGACCATCAACGAGGTTGGTCACCGCTGTGCGGTTCTGGGCCGGACGATTATCCAGGTGGCAAACCAGCTGGTGGCCAAAGAAATCAAAATCCACCCATTCGGGTGAGCTGCGGCCTTCCGGGCAGCCCAGCAATTCGCCGTAGAAGCGGCGTGCCGCTCCCAGGTCATCCACAGGAATGGCCAGGTGGAATGGCCTCAATGCAGCATTCATTCTGTTTCCCTCTTTGTGGTGGTGCCGAACGCGGCGGCAAGAAATTCAGGCAAAACCGCCTCAGCCCTTGGGCTTCGCATCAGCCGACTCAAAACGCAATGAGGCTGAATTGATGCAGTAGCGCAAGCCCGTCGGCGGCGGACCATCCGGAAAAACATGCCCCAGGTGCGCATCGCACTGCGGGCACAGTAGCTCGACGCGGTTCATGCCATGGCTGTAATCGGGACGGTGCACAATGCCTGCATCCTCCAGTTCCGAGCTGAAGCTGGGCCAGCCGCACCCGGCGTTGAACTTGCTGCCGGAATCAAACAGCGTATGGCCACAGCACACGCACACATAGCGTCCATCGTCCCAGTGCTCTTCGTATTCGCCACTGAACGGGCGCTCGGTGCCGGCCTGGCGGGTGACACGGAACTGTTCCGGTGTAAGCTGTTCCCGCCATTCGGCATCAGTACGCCGGATTTTTTTGCCGTCATTCATGTCTGCTTGCCATGCCTCGCCTGATACCCGGCCATTATCGCATCCCTGTCAAGCCATGCGCCGTGCTGCTTGCCGCCATGCCCGGGCGAACTTCACTTGCACCACCAGCGCGCGCCGGGGATGATTCGCAGCCATGAAAGCCCACTCCAACCTGCCGCTGGCGCCGCTGGCCCTGCTCGCCATGACGCTGCTGCTGACCGCGAGCTGCAGCACCCTGAGCTATTACGGACAGGCAATCTCCGGTCACCTGTCTCTCATGCACCAGCGGCAGGACGTCAGCCAGGTGCTGGATGATCCGCGAACCGAACCGGGCCTGGCTTCGAAGCTGCGGCTGGCGGAGAGCATTCTGCAGTTTGCCGGGACCGAATTGATGCTGGATGCGCATGGCAGCTACCGCCAGCTGGTGGTGACCGGCCAGCCAGCCGTCAGCTGGAATGTGGTCGCGGCACCGGAGTTTTCGGTGGAGCCCCGAACGTGGTGCTTTCCGGTAGCCGGCTGCGTGCCGTATCGCGGTTACTTCAAGCAGGAAAAAGCGCAGGCATTTGCCGAACACCTTCGCGGCGGAGGGCTGGATGTCGACCTTTCCCCGGTCGCCGCCTACTCCACCCTCGGCTGGTTTGATGACCCGCTTCTGGACACCATGCTGGATTACCCGCCCAGCCAGCTGGCAGCGGTGCTGATCCACGAACTCGCGCACCAGAAACTGTACGTGGAGGGCGACACAGCGTTCAATGACTCCTTTGCTGAGTTCGTGGAATCACTGGGCGTTGAACAATGGCTGCAAGACACCGGGCAGGCCGATGAGCTACGGAACTGGACCCTGCGCCGCCAGGCGGAACCGCAATTCACCCGTCTGCTGGCGTCCACCCGCGAATCGCTTGCCAGCCTGTATGCCAGCGGCCAGGAACCGGCCGTCATGCGCCAGGAGAAACAGGCCACGCTGGCCGCGCTGCTGCAACAGTACCGGCTGTTGGTTGAACAGGAGTGGCAGGGCCGGGATTATTTTGGCGGGTGGCTGGACGGTGAACTCAACAATGCCAGGCTTGCACTGGCCACATCCTATGCGGGTGGCAGCTGCGCCTTTCGCGGCCTTTACCGGCAGGCGGATGGCCGGCTGGAGGATTTCTATACGCTGGCGGAGCAGCAGGCCGCCCTCAGCCAGTCGCAACGCACTGCCTGGCTGCAGGCGCCCTGCGAACAGGCGCGTTGACACCCTGCGCGGCGTTTGCGTCTGTTGGTAAACTGTGACACCTTAGCCCGCTAACCGCCCCGGCCGTAAAGACTCCAAGAGTGAAGCTCCACATCCTTCGAAATTTCAGCCGATTGCTGGCAGGCTTGCTGGCCGCGAGTCCGGCCATTGCAGCAATGGCTGAAGAAACCGGAAATCCGGGAGGAGCACTGCCGGCGGCTTCGGCCCAGGCTGCACCTGCGCTTTCCTGTCCACAACCCGCCATCGCACAGATGATGCCCAAGGCGCCCGACCGCTCACAGGCGCCGATGGTAATCTACGCACGCAGCCTGGATGCCGGCAAGCAGGACCAGGCTGTGGCGGAGGGCCATGTCGAGCTGTGGCGTGCTGACCAGCACCTGATGACGGAACGCATTCTCTACAACCCCGACAGCGAAGTGGTCACCCTGCCCGGCGCCGTGCACTACCAGGACCAGCAGGTGTGGATAAAAGGCGAACAGGGTTATTACGATTTTCGCCAGGAGTCCGGCAATTTCACCCGAATCGACTACGGACTCACCGGGTCCAGCGCCAACGGTTCGGCCGATTCGGTGGAACTGGAGGGCGGAAGCAGCTCCCGCCTGTTCGGCCTGCTCTACTCCACCTGCCCGGGCGAGTCACCGGTGTGGCTGCTTTCCGCGTCCGAGCTGGAACTGGACCATGACAAGGGCTGGGGCGAGGCGCGCAACGCCAAGCTGGAATTCTACGGCGTGCCCATCCTCTATGCGCCCTGGTTCACCTTTCCCATCGATGACCGGCGCAAGAGCGGCTTTCTCTATCCCAACCTCAGCAACACCAACGACAACGGCATCGAGATCGGAGTACCCTGGTACTGGAACATTGCCCCCAACCAGGATGCCATTATCGAACCGCGTTACTTCACCGATCGCGGCCTGATGCTCACCGGCGAATACCGGCTGCTGACGAAACGTACGCGCGGCCAGCTCGAATTCGACTACCTGCACGATGATCGCGATTACCCCGATTCGCGCCATCACTTCAAACTCGAGCACTTTGCCCAGCCCTGGCGCAAGTGGTCCACGCGCCTCCTGGTTGACCGGGTCAGTGACGATACCTACTTCCAGGATTTCGGCAACAGCATCTACCAGACTTCGCTGCAGTACCTCTACAGCACGGCCACAGTAACCGGCGCCGGTCGTTACTGGCGGCTGGAGATGCTGGCCGATACCTTCCAGGTCATCGATGAGGGCGTGCTGGCGCGGAACGAGCCTTACAAGCGTTTGCCACGTGTGCTGTTGCAGGCCGACAAGCCCTTTGGCAGCAGCGGCTTCGGCGCCAGCCTGGATTCCGAACTGGTGTATTTCGATCGCGACGTGGGCCTGACGGGCGCACGCTTTGACCTGCTGCCCAGCCTCTACTGGGAAAAGCACACCAGCTGGGGCTTCATCAAACCGCGCGCCGCCTATCGCTACACAGCTTACAGCCTGGAAGACCTGGGCATGGCCATTGCGGCGCCGCTGGTGGACGACGCGCCTTCACGCGGCACGGGAATTTTCAGCGTGGATTCGGGCCTGGTGTTTGACCGCAACAACGCCGACGGCAGTACGCAGACGCTGGAGCC
>CBFGWJ010000321.1:0-3555 GCA_965652335.1 uncultured Gammaproteobacteria bacterium
GTATCGCGCTTGATCGTTTCCGCATCCTGGCCGCGCCCCATCGCATTCAGGTCTTCCTGGTACTCCGGGTAGTTCAGCCAGCGGTTGATCAGGCGTTCGTCCAGTTCCAGGTGACATTGCAGCCCGTAGGAATTCGGGCCGTAGCGGAAGGCCTGGTTTTCGCAGTCGTTCGAGCGTGCCAGGTGAGTGGCCCCGGCCGGCAGGTCAAACGTGTAGCCATGCCACTGGAACACCGGCCGCGCCGTGGTCAGCGCGCAGAACATCGGGTCGGCCGCAGATCGCGACGTGGGTTGCAGGTCATACCAGCCGATTTCCCAGTTCTTCATCGGCCGCACCGCCGCACCCAGTGTGTGGGCGAGCAATTGCGCTCCCAGGCAAATCCCCAGCACCGGAATCTCCCGTTTGAGTGCCTCCTCGATGCACCGCATTTCCGTACGCAGGTGCGGATACGTATCCAGCTGGTCAGGCATCTGTGGGCCGCCCAGAACAATCAGGCCCTGGTAGCGGCTGACATCCGGCTGAGCATCCGGTGTGCGGTGGAAATTCACATAGCGGATGCGGTGGCCCCGGTCGCGCAGCATGGGGTCCAGCGTGCCCAAAGGCTCTGCTGCAACATGCTGGAATACCAGTACCTTGGACATGAAGTCTTGCCTCAAGCGCTCGCTTCAGGGCCGGATCTGGCCATCGCCCCGCACCAGCCACTTGTAGCTGGTCAGCTCGGCCAGGGCCATGGGGCCACGGGCATGCAGCTTCTGCGTGCTGATACCGATTTCCGCGCCCATGCCGAACTGCGCGCCATCGGTAAACGCGGTGGAGGCGTTGGCATACACCGCCGCTGCATCCACTGCTTGCAGGAATTTTTCAATCACGCCGGCATCCTCTGCCACCACGGCTTCCGAATGCTGCGAGCTATGGCGATGGATATGCTCCAGGGCCTCATCCAGGCCAGCCACGGTTTTGATCGACATGCGCAGGGACAGGAATTCCTGGCCGAAGTGTTCTTCCCGGGCGTGCTGCACAGCCCCGCCATAATTACCCTGGAGAACGGCATAAGCCGCATCATCGGCAAATACTTCCACTTCGAACTGTTCGCCCAGGCGCTGCATGAGCCGCGGCAGCTCCGGCAGCAGGTCGCGATGCAGCACCAGCGTGTCCAGCGCGTTGCAAACGCTCACGCGCCTTGACTTGGCATTGGTGATGATGGCCTCAGCCTTGTCCAGGTTCGCCGAGGCATCGACATAGGTGTGCACGATGCCGGCACCGGTTTCGATCACCGGAATGCGGGCGTTGTCGCGCACAAAATCGATCAGGCCACGCGAGCCGCGCGGAATGGCCAGGTCGATGATGCCAACGGCCTGCAACACCTGCGGCAGGTACTCGCGTTCCGCCGGCGCCAGATAAACGATGCGCGGATCGAGGCCATTGGCCTGCAGCACTTCCTGCATCAGCCGGACTGCCACGCGGTTGCTGTCATCCGCGTCGCGGCTGCCCTTCAGAACGCAGGCGTTGCCGGCCCGCAGGCACAGGCCAAATACATCAAAAGTCACATTGGGGCGCGATTCAAAAATCACCGCAATCACGCCCATGGGTACGCGCACCTTGCTCAGCTGCAGGCCGTTGTCCAGGGTGCGTTGTTCCAGCACCTCGCCGATGGGCGAGGGCAGGGCAGCGACATTGCGCAGGTCCTGCGCAATCGCGGCGATGCGATCTTCATCCAGCAGCAAGCGGTCGTAGCGCGGGTCGGCTGGATCCATGCGCTGCAGGTCCAGTGCGTTGGCGGCCAGCATTTCGGCGGTCGCACTTTCCAGCCGGTCCGCCAGCTGCCGCAGGATGGTGGCCGTGGTTGCAGCGGAACATCCGGCCAGCTGGCGAGCAGCCTCACGCGTGGCCAACAGGTGGGCACGCAGGTCGGTGAGCGCCGGCTCTCCGGGAGATGGGTTTACCGCAGTATTCATCAGTTTCGTCAACTATCCAGCAGGTACAGGTAATCATAATGGACCAGCGGCTTTTGGCCACGCTGGCCGATCTTTTCCGCTGCTTCCTGGGCAGAATAACGGGTTCGTCCGCAGCCGATCACGCGCCCGGCTTCGTTGCGGATCTGGATGACATCACCGGCTTCAAACGCCCCATCCACTTTGCTCACGCCTACCGGAAGCAGGCTGGCCAGGCGGTTCTGGTCCAGCAGGGCCGCCTCAGCCCCGGCGTTGACCGTCACGCTGCCAACGGCATGCCCCTGCGCCGATGCCAGCCACCGCTTGGCCGGCGATACATGCGAGCCGGGCACAAAGCGCGTACCGCAATCCTTTCCACTGAGCGCTGCAAGCAGCACGCCGGGCATCTTGCCATCGGCAATCACCACGGATGTTCCCAGCGCCGCAAGTTTGCGCGCCGTGGCGATCTTGCTGTGCATGCCGCCGCGGCCGAGGGCGGAGGTGCCCTGGTTGACCAGTTCATCCGCATGGTGTTGCGCTTCATCCCACTCCGCGATGGTTTGGCTGGCTGAACCATCCGCGGCTTCCACCAGCACGCCCGCCACGCTGCTCAGCAGCAGCAGGTGATCGGCATGCACCAGCGATGCCATCAGCCCGGCCAGTTCATCGTTATCGGTGAACATCAGTTCGGTAACCGCCACCACGTCGTTTTCATTGACGATGGGCACCAGCCCGGCATCCAGCAGGGCTTCGATGCAGGCGCGCATGTTCAGGTAATGGCGGCGCGTCTGGAAATCGCTCTTGGTGGCAAGGACCTGGGCCACCGCCACGCCGTGCTGGCTGAACAGCTTCTGCCAGGATTCCACCAGCTTCACCTGCCCGGCAGCGGCCAATGCCTGCTTACGCACCACCGGGTTGCTGATCTGGTCCAACCTGCGCGCGCCGGGCTGTTTGCGCATCACGCCGGCTCCCGAAGCCACCGCGCCGGAAGACACCAGTACCACCCGCCACCCTTGGGCGCACAGGTGGCTGATCTGTTCCGCCAGGCTGGCCAGCACCGGCAGGTTCAGTTCGCCATCGGCATTGCACAACACCTGGCTGCCGACTTTTACCACCAGCCGTTTATGTGCTTCGGAATGCTGCATCGCAAAAATTCTGGGCTGTCAGAAGAGGAGCGTGGGGACAAGCCGCAGGCTCCATCACCGGTCAAGCAGCCGGATCAATCCGCCAGGCCCAATACCTCCACTCCCTGTTCAAACACGATGTCCACCGGAATGCTGGCGGCTGCCAGGCGATCGAGGTCGGCCTGCAACTGCGGGCCGATGCCGGCCGTCTCGGCCACGAAGGTGTTGACGGCTGCATAATCACCATTGCCCTGCAGGGTCAGCAGGGTGCGGCTGAGGTCTTCCACGGCCTTCTCGAATTCCGGCACATTGATGCGGAATTTGCCTGTGGCCTCGTCGCGGCTGAACGCGCCCGCCTGCTCAAAAAAATTGAAGCGGATCATATTGGCCTGGCCATGCGCGCTGGAAGCGCCGAAGCGCACCGAGCGGAAAATGCCGGCCATGAAGGTGACGTAATCGTCCATCAGCTGGCCCTCGGTGATCTCGCCCTTCTCGCGCAG
>CBFGWJ010000322.1:0-3549 GCA_965652335.1 uncultured Gammaproteobacteria bacterium
CCGGTGGTGGACCTGGTGGAAATTGGCAATGGCGGCGGCAGCATCGCCTGGATCGACGCCGCCGGGCGCATGCAGGTGGGGCCGCAAAGCGTGGGTGCTGACCCAGGCCCAGTTGCCTACGGCCGGCAACAGGACCAGCCCACCACCACCGATGCCAACCTGCTGTTGCAACGCCTGGATGCCAGCCAGCTCAGCGGTGGCGACAACGCCGTTGACATGGACGCGGTGCGGTCGGCCTTCAGCCGGCTGGGAGAGCCTTTGGGGCTGGATGCCGAAGCGGCGGCCCGTGGCGTGATCCGCATCGCCAATCACAACATGACACGCGCCCTGAAACTGGTGTCGGTCAGCCGTGGCCATGACCCGCGGGATTTCGCCTTGCTGGCGTTTGGCGGCGGCGGCCCCATGCACGCCACCGCGCTGGCCGCGGAACTGCGTATTCCACGCGTGGTGATTCCGGTGTTCTCGCCGGTGTTCTCGGCGCTGGGCATGCTGATGTCCGATGTACGCCAGGATTTTCACCTGGACCGCGTGATTCCCCTGCAGCCTGGGGCCAGCGCCGCAATCCTGCAAGCGGTGAAGGCCCTGGAAGACCTGGCTGTTGAGCGGCTGCAGGCAGACGGCGTCGACCGGGCCCACATGCGGCTCGAAACCCTGCTGCGCATGCGCTACGCGGGCCAGGACCATGCGGTGGAAATTGCCATGCCAGCGGACCAGGCAAATTTGCCTGCGGCGCTGGCGCAGGATTTTTCCAACGAGTATGAAAAGCGCTATTCCTACACCCTGGACAAGCCGGTGGAAGTGATCGGCTTTCACCTGGTGGGAACCGGGGCTGTGCCGAAAATCATCTTTCCGGAGCTGGAGCCATCGAGCGAAATCGGCCGGGCTTTGAAAGGCCAAAGGCAAGTGGATTTCGACCTGCAGGGAATCCACGCCGCCGATGTCTACGACCGCGCGGCGCTGCGTCCCGGCATGGACTTTGAAGGGCCGGCCGTCATCGAGGAAACCGGTTCCGCAACCCTGGTATTGCCAGGCAACCGCGTCAGCCTGGACCGCTTTGGCAACATCCACATCGAGGTTGACAGCCCATGACCCAGCAGCACGACCCCATCACGGTGGAAATCATCCGCAGCAGCCTGCAGGCCGTTGCCCAGGAGATGTTTGCCACCATGCGCCGCACGGCCGTTACGCCGCTGATCTACGAAGTGCTGGATTTCGGCGTGGCGGTTACCGATGCGCGCGGCGACCTGCTGGTGCCCGGCGCCGGTGTTCCGGGTTTTGTCGGCATGCTGGAACCCGGGGTCAAGGCCATGCTGGCCAAGCATGCGGGCAATATCCAGCCCGGAGACCTGTTCATCACCAACAACGCCTTTGTCGGCGGCGCCAGTCACGCCAACGACATGGGTGTCTACATGCCCGTGTTTGCCGGCGACGCCATGGTGGCCTGGGTGGCCAACAAGGCGCATTGGAGCGATGTCGGCGGCATGGCCTTTGGCAGCGTTTCGGGACAGGCGGTGGAGATGTACCAAGAGGGCCTGTGGATACCCGAGGTGAAACTGTTCGAGGCAGGACGGTTGAACCAGGGCATACTCGATATCCTGTGCGCCAACTCGCGCCTGCCGGAAAGCGCTACCGGTGACCTGTGGGCGGCGATTGCCACGCTGCGGGATGGCGAGGCGGAGATCCTGCAGCTGGTGGAGAAATACGGCCTGGACTGCTTCCGCTACGCCACCGACCACCTGCTGCGAAGCGGCGAGGAACTCAGCCTGGCGGCCTTGCGTGAACTGCCCAAAGGCGAGTTCAGCGCCACCGATACCCTGGATGATGGCCGTGAAATCCGCATGCGCATCGCCATCACCGATGATGAGTTCCTGGTGGACCTGCGCGGCAATCCGATGCAATCACCGTCGGCGGCGAATTCGCCGTTTGCTTCCACGCTGTCGCTGGTACAGATCATCTTCAAGTGCATGACCAGCCCGGACGAGCCAGCCAACGCCGGCAATTTCCGGCCGCTCAGGCTGTTGTGCGACCCGGGTTCCGTATTTGCCGCCGAAGCGCCGGCGGCCGTGGGCTTCTACTACGCTCCGGCCATGGCGGCGATGGAACTGTTCTGGAAAACCCTGGCCACGAATATTCCCGGCGTGTTGCCGGCCGGTTCGTTCGCCAGCGTCAATGGCACTTTCCTGCAGGGGGTCCGTGCCGGCAGCGGCGAAACCTTTTCGCTGGTGGAGCCCGAGCCAGGCGGATGGGGCGCCAGCGCCACCCACGACGGTCCCAGCGCGCAGTTCTGCGGCGCCCATGGCGATACCTTCAACTGCCCGGTGGAAATTTCCGAGGCGCGTTACGGTGTGCGCGTGGACCAGTTCGCGCTCAATACGGCTCCCGGTGGCGAAGGCAAATTCTGCGGCGGCCGTGGCATCGTGCTCGATTACCGCATCACCGGACCGCAGGCTTCGCTGACCGCGCTGTACTCACGCAACCAGAGCCGGCCCTGGGCGCTGGAGAATGGCCGCGATGGTTCCAACAACGAAATCGCGGTGCTGTTCCGCGATGGCCGCGAGCAGCGCATGGGCATGGCGGATGCGATACCGCTGGCGCCGGGCGATGTGATAAGGATCATCACCGCCAGTGGCGCGGGCTTTGGCGACCCGGCCGAACGCTTGCGTGAGCAGGTGGTGGAAGACCTGCGCAACGGCTATATCAGTGCCGAGCAGGCGGAACGGATTTTTGCGCTGGAGCTCGCATCATGACGGCTACTGGATCCTTCCTGATTGTCTGCCATGATGCGCCCGGCGCAGTCGAGGTACGGACCCGGCTGTTGCAGGAGCATTTGCAATACTGCATTGAAATTGAATCACGCTACCAGGTGGCAGGCGTGCTGCTGGCCGAGGACCAGCAATCGGTAGCCGGCAGCGCCATGATCGTACAGGCACGCGACCGGGCCGACGCATTGCGGGTGGTCACGGACGATCCTTACTATCCGGCGGGAGTGTGGGCGCGGGTGGAGGTGATGCCCTACCTGGTTGCATTTGGCAACCTGCGTCCGCCAACCCTGGACCCCGATATGCACGTGCCCGGTTATGACTGAAGCCGGTAGCTGCGCCGGATAAGGCAACGATCTATTCCAGCCGCGCAGCGATCTGCTGCAGCGTTTCGCCCAGGTTGCGCAGCCTGGCTTCGGCCAGTTCATCACGCGGATTGCCGGCCAGGTCGTTGGCCAGCCGGTGGATTTTCTGCGCCAGTTCGGGATCGCTTTCACCCGGCTGCACCTGCTTCAGGGCAGCGCCCAGCCGTTTCGCCATCTGCCTTGGCAGCACTTCATCCCGTTGCAGCTGGTCCAGGTAGGCCAGCGCCACGGCCGGCTCGGCCGGCCACTGCACCCGGAACTGCTGCTGCGGGTTGAACAGCGCGCCCTGGTCGGCCAGTTCGGCCGCGGCGATCTCGTTGGCCGTCATGAATTCACTGGGCAGCAGTTTGAATACGTCCAGCCCGCGCAGGATTTCGGTGCCGTAAATACGCCCGTGGTACCAGTAAACCGACCAGTAACCACCC
>CBFGWJ010000323.1:0-3540 GCA_965652335.1 uncultured Gammaproteobacteria bacterium
CGGCCGAGGTGCTGTCCTGGCCGTCGAACAGGACTTTCTGTGCGGCCAGGTAGCGCACCAGCGCCTGGGCCATGGTCAATCGGATCTTGCTGCTCACGCGCGAATCGTTCCCGTCATTCCATTCACCTGCAGGTCACCGGCGCCTGGCCTGCTGCCACAGCCGGATGATGTTGCGGTAGTTGGATGCCACCTGCGCCACGACGCCGGCATCATCCAGTTCATTGCCGAACCACTGCCTGGCCACCTGGCCAAATATGCTGCGGCCCACCGCGAAGCCCCTGCAGATTTCAAACTGGGCGGCAACCCGGAAGCTCTCGCCGAGATCCTCTTCCGGCGCATCCAGCCCCAGCAGAAGGACACCGCGGCAGAGTTCATCATAGCGCGCAATCACGGCGGAGACCTGTTCCCACGCGGCCGCGGTCTGCGATTCCAGTTTCCACCAGGCTGGATAAACACCCAGGTTGTAGAAACGGGCCATCGCCCGGGCCACGGTGGAGTCATCGCAGCCCTGTCCTTTGCTGCTGACGATGACTTCCAGCAGCAGTTCGCGGTCCAGCCGCACGCAATCCTGGTACAGCTGCCGGACGCGGCGTTCCTGCAGCAGGCGCAAATCCAGCTCATCATCCGGATGGAAGAACACCAGGCACTTCACCACATGCGACACCGGCCAGGACAGCAATGGCAGCCCGAAATTGTTGCCCGGGTCCAGCTCCAGCGGGCAGGACGCCGGTATTTCCGCCGGCCGGCCAATCCACCAGCCGTCCGCGGTCATTCGATCCAGTACCTCCCTGCCGTAACGGTCATCGACGATGATGCCCAGCCGTTCGGGGGATTCAAATTCACCCGCCACCTTCAGCACCGCGTCGCAGACCAGCGACTTGAAGTGGCTGATTCGCGGCGCGGTCGAGGTGTGCGACACCGCCAGCTCTTCCAGCTGGCGGCGATGGTCGAACGCCAGAATGTACATCTCCGGCGGCATGGCCCGGCGGTTCGAGGCCCGGTGCAGGTGATCCAGCCGCGCGTCCAGGTCGGGCCTAGGAATGCGGTTCGCGCGTTGCAGGTAGTCATCGAGCTCGATACGGCTGGGCATGGCGGGTGTGCAGCCGTGGCGCGACACCACCAGCGCGCCGCAGGCATTGCCGTGTTGAGCACAGGTTTGCCAGTCCTTGCCGTCCAGCCAGGCGCTGAGGAAACCACTGAGAAAGGCATCGCCGGCGCCCAGCACGTTCAGCACCTCCACTTTTACTCCGGCAACCGAAATGCCATCGTCCAGGCTGGCGGGAATTTCGCCGTCAAAAATGCTGCAACCCAGCGGGCCGCGCTTGAGTACGATGACAGCCTGTGACTGCCCGCGGATATTACGCAGCGCAGCCAGCACATCGTCCTCATTTCCGGCGATGCGGATTTCTTCCTCGGTGCCCACCAGCAGGTCGACATCGGGCAGCAGGCTCTGGATGCGTTCGCTGGCCTTACCGGAAACCACGTAACGCGCCTCGCCGCTGCCAGCCGATACCAGGCCCCACAGGACCGGGCGGTAGTCGATATCGAGCACCACTTTTGTGCCGCTGGCCCTGGCGAAATCAATGGCCTGGCGCACCGCCGCAAAAGTGCCATCGGTGGAGACATGCGTGCCGGTGATGGCCAGCGCGCGGCTGGAGGCGATATAGTCCAGGTCAAAATCATCCACGCATACGGCCATGTCGGCGCAGTTCTCGCGGTAGAAGATGTGCGGAAAGGAATCTCGGCCGGCGATCCCGAGTATCACCAGCCCGGTGAGGCGATCCGGGTCGGTGATGACATGGCTGGTGTCCACGCCTTCACGCTGCAGGGCCTCGCGCACGAAGCGGCCCATCTGCTCATCGCCGACGCGGGTCAGCATGGAGGATTTTACGCCCAGCCGGGCCAGTCCGGCCGCCAGGTTGCCGGACGAGCCGCCCAGGTATTTGGCGAAACTCTGCATGTCTTCCAGCCGGCCGCCGACCTGGTGGCCGTACAGGTCCACCGCCGCGCGGCCGAGGCAGATGACGTCCAGTGGTTTGTCCCCGCGGCTCATGTCCGGTTCAGTTCCTCACTTGCCATTGCGGGCTGCGCTCATGCCCCACTCACATCCACCCACTGGCGAGCACGGGCGGAAGCTTCCATCGCATCCACCAGGTATTGCACGCGGTAGCCGTTGGCAAAATCCTCAAAACAGGGTACGCCGGTCTGGATGGCCCGCAGGAAGTTGCGCAGCTCGATTACCTTCAGGTCGTTGATCCCGAGGCCATGTCCGGAAGCCGGACAAAAGGCACCGTAGTCGGGATGCTCGGGGCCGGCCAGGATGGTGCGCAGGCCGCGCCGGGCATCGGCATCGGCGCTGGCGTAATAGCGGATTTCATTCATGCGCTCCTGGTCGAACACCAGGCTGCCCTTGCTGCCGTTGATTTCAAAACACAGGCCGCATTTGCGACCGGTGGCGATGCGGCTGATTTCCATGCTGCCGCTGCAACCGCGTTGAAACTGCAGCAGAACCTGGGCGATGTCTTCGTTTTCCACCGCGCGCATGTCGCCGGTTTGGGGGTCCTTGCGCCTGGAATGCACGGAGTTCAAGGCGGCGAACACCGAGCTCATCGGCCCCAGCAGGTACTCCGCCATGTTGATCAGGTGGGTGCCAAGGTCGGCCAGCGCACCCGGGCCGCCCTGGCTGCGCAGGCAGCGCCAGCTGAAGGGCACGTCCGGGCTGGCCATGTAGTCTTCAAAATAGCTGCCGCGGAAGTTGAAGATTTCGCCGAGCTCGCCGGCGGCAATCATGTCGCGGGCCAGGGTGATCAGCGGGTTGCAGGCGTAGTTGAAACCCATGGAGCTTTGCACGCCGGCATCCCGCGCTGCTTCCCAGATGACCCTGGCGTCGGCGGCGTCCAACGCCAGTGGCTTTTCGCACCAGACATGCTTGCCGGCGGCAATCGCTGCCAGGGCCATGTCCTTGTGCAGGTGGTTGGGTGTGCAGATATCCACTACATCGATATTCCTGTCCTGGCAGGCCGCAAGCCAGTCGTCGCTGCCTCGCTCAAAGCCCCAGTCCGCTGCCAGCCGGGTTGCCTTGCCCAGCTCGGAATCCACCAGGCAGCTGAGGGCCGGCCTGGGCAGACCGGGAAATGTGGTGGCAACCGAGCTGAGGGCGATGGCATGCGCCTTGCCCATGAAGCCTGTGCCGATCAGCGCGAAACGTAAGGAATTTGATGGGGCGTTCAATGGTTTGCTTACTCGTGATTGCCTGGTTGTGATTGCCTGGTTGTGACTGGTTGTTCGCGTGGGTTGCTTGCTCGGGTGGATTTCCTGCACGGCCCGTTGCATCACCTGTCCGGCCCGCCGAACAGGGTGAAGCGGGTGGCCGAAGCCGGGATACGCGGGTTTACAGGGCTACAGTACCCAAATGAAACAAAAATTTCAATTAGAGAATAAATGAAATAAATATTCAAAACGGGCGCAAACCGATCGTTCAGGCGATCGTCACCGGCTTGCCGGTGTCGTGGGATTGCTGCGCGGCATCGGCGATCAGCA
>CBFGWJ010000324.1:0-3539 GCA_965652335.1 uncultured Gammaproteobacteria bacterium
CAGCCGGTGGTGTGAAGGCAAGGTGCATTTGGGGCTGGTGTACGCCAACGATGCCTCGTTCCGCACTGCGCAAACCATGCTGGATAGCTCTCTTGAATTCTGTGAAATCCTTGAACGCTGGGTGGACCCTGGTGACTGGACTGCACTCATATCCGAGCCGTTCGAATATGCCGTGCCCAGGGATTCACTGCTGTCTCCTGTCCAGATTGAAGCCCACTTCAGAAAAGTGGACCAGTACGCGCGCGCCCGCATGAAACGAACCGGCTACCGGTACCTGGGTGATCCTGGCGGACCCCTGTTCGAGCCCGCCGATGTTGAATCAGGTGGCTACAACCCGGATCTGGTTATTGCGCGTTACAAAACAGCAGAACGGGCAATCGACACCCACCGGCTGGCGGATTTGTTGATCGATGCCGTTTTGGCCCATCCGAACATCGAATTCAGGCCAGGGCATGATGTGGAAAATGTTTTGCCCAGCAAGGAGAAGTACTGTATCGAATACCGCGCAGGAGATGGCAAGCAACAGCTCGGCCCCTTTCACCATGTCGTCAACGCCTTGTGGGCCAATCGCCTGGTCATCGATGCACGTATGGGGCGACCGCCGCAACGACCCTTTACCAACCGCCTCAAGCTGGGCGTCAACATCTGGCTGGGTGTGCGGGATCCCGCGTCACCCACTACCACTTACCTGCTGGGACCTTATGGCGATCTCGTGCGGTTCCCGGATGGACGTATGTATATCAGCTGGTATCCGGTTGGCATGATCGGCATGCTGGATTCGCTGCAGCCGGTTGATTGGCGTGCGCGGCTGGGAGCGGTTGATCACCAGCGCATCATCAATGAGTCGATTGCCGCATTGCAGCGCCTCACGCCAGCGTTTGATCCCCATCTGGGAGATCCCGGGGTTAAGGTTGAAGTTGAAGGGGGCGCGATTTTCGCCTGGGGCTCCACCGACATCGATGACCGTGGCAGTGAATTACATGAACGTTTCGATATAGGGCTTCATCAACAGGGAAACTACATTTCCCTGGATTCGGGCAAGTACACCACCGCGCCAAAATTCAGCCTGGAAGTGGCTGAGCGGATTTCCCCGGCACGCAAACTGTTTGGTGCCGCTTCGACCTGACTCCTGAATTGACTACTGCTCCCAGACCAAGCCGTGCCGTGGATATCTGCGTCCCCGTCTACAACGCGGCGGGTTTCATCGGCGACACGATTGAAAGCATCCTGGCGCAGGATTTTGCCGATTTTCGCCTGTTGATCTCGGTCGACAAATCCACCGACAACTCCGCTGCGGTGTGCCGAACCTTCACCAGTGATGAACGGGTCGTGCTGGTGGAACAAAGTGACCGGCTGGGGTACGTCGGAAATTCAAATTACCTGATGCGGGCCGTCCAGGCTCCCTACATGAAATTTGTACCGCATGACGACCTCGTGCCCAGGGACCTGCTCGGCACCCTGTTCACATTCATGCAGGCAACACCCGAGTGCGCCATTGCCATGCCCCTGCTGAAGGGGTTTGGCGACCAGGCGCGGGACTTTGACCAGTTCGAAGTTCGCGGCCCGGTGCACCGGCGGCTGCTGGATATCATCATGAACCAGCGCTCGGTTGCCGCCTATCATGGCCTGGTCCGGGTCGATAGCTCTCCTGATTCGCGCCCCATGTTGCCTCGGGGATATCTGCGTGATTTTGAAACCGATGTCTACTGGATGGCCATGGCCGCAATGCGGGGCGAGCTTCGCCGTGTGAGCGGTGCGATAGAGTACAAACGATTTCGCGCTGATATGACTTCCAGGGCCTGGGTGCCGAGAACCCGCCCCGAGAGCAGGCAGTTGCTGGTACAGCAAACAGCCCGACTGGCGGAGCTCGCATTTTCCGTTGGCGAGAATCCGCAGCAGTGGCAACAAACCCTGATGGCTGCGCTGGTTCGCCTGTACGGCCTGGGGCTTAACTGGGGCGTGGCCAACTCCGGCGCAGGTCAAGTGTTCTTCAGGGGCCGGGTGAACCGCCTGCTGCGCAAGGCGCTGGCCGGTGATTGCGCGGAGTTCGCCCGCGATGTCTCCTTCCATCGGCTGAGCCGTGCACTGCATCAGGGTGAAGGCGTTGTTGGTGCATCCCTGCTGGCACGAAAACTGGAGATGGAAATCGATAAACTGGAAAGGGGCACAGGAGACGCCACCAGGGCTGAGAAGCTGTATGCCAAAGCCCTGGCGATGGATCCGCATGCCGGTTGGGCCATCCCGTTCCGACGGAAGTTAACTGGCCTGGCGATCACATAGCATACACTTGCAACTGCACGACTATGGCTGCCTCCAGGTTGGACACTGCCAAAGAGCACTCGGGAGACCAATACAATGACAACTCCATGGCCGGATTATGGCGCAATTGATGGCCCGATCGTCATGATCGGTTTCGGTTCGATTGGGCGCGGGACCTTGCCGCTGATCGAGCGGCACTTCGACTTTGACAGCAGCCGCTTCACGGTCATCGCCCCCGATGATGCAGATCGCGATCTTCTGGACGAACGCGGAATCCGCTTTTTGCAGATCGCGCTCACAGCAGAAAATTACCGTAAGGTGCTGGCGCCATTGTTTGCCGGCAGTGGCCAGGGTTTCTGCGTCAATCTCTCAGTGGATGTCGATTCGCTGGAGGTCATGAAATTGTGCCGGGAACTTGGCGTTCTTTATATCGATACCGTGATTGAACCCTGGCCAGGATTTTACTTCAACAAGGACTTTTCACCGGAACAACGCACCAATTACATATTGCGCGAAGCGGTTCGCCAGGAAAAAGCCCGCAATCCCGGCGGAACAACGGCTGTATCCTGCTGTGGCGCCAATCCAGGAATGGTGTCGTGGTTTGTCAAGGAAGCCTTGTTGACGATAGCCAGGGACACGGGCGTGGATGCCGGCAGGCCTGGCTCCCGCGAAGAGTGGGCCAACCTGATGCAACGGCTCGGTGTCAAAGGTGTGCATATTGCCGAACGCGATACGCAGCGACCTCGCGAACCCAAACCACTGGGGGAATTCTGGAACACCTGGTCAGTGGATGGCTTTATCTCCGAGGGACTACAGCCGGCAGAACTGGGCTGGGGTACCCACGAATCCTGGCAGCCGGACAATGCCCGCAGCTTTGCCTTCGGTTCAGGCGCCGCCATTTACCTGCTCCAACCGGGCGCCAATACCCGTGTTCGAACCTGGACGCCCACTGCCAAAGCGCACTACGGCTTCCTGGTAACCCACAATGAGGCCATATCCATTTCCGACTACTACACGGTACGGACCGAACAGGAAGTGATTTATCGCCCAACTTGCCTTTACGCCTACCATCCAGCGGATGCTGCCGTGCTCAGCCTGCATGAAATGTTTGGAAATGGCGGAATGCCGCAACCGGTCAAACGCGTCCTTGATGAATACGAACTGGTTGACGGGCGTGACGAGCTGGGCGTGCTGTTATTCGGCCATACCGGCAATGCTTACTGGTACGGTTCGCAACTTTCGGTCAAGCAAACCCGCAATCTCGCACCGTACCAGAATGC
>CBFGWJ010000325.1:0-3539 GCA_965652335.1 uncultured Gammaproteobacteria bacterium
GACAACCGCATCGCCGCAAGGTGACATTTGCCTGGAATGCCGATGATGTGGCCCGGGTGATGCGCTCGATGCTGGAACCGGGCGCTCCCAACTACAAATACATCGACCTGCCGCTGTCCAACTATGCCTCATCCTCGTTTGACCGCATCGAGCACGATGGCGAAATGGTGGGGGCCTCGATGTTTTCCGGCTACAGCTACAACGAACGCTCCATGCTGTCACTGGGAATCGTGGATGCGGACATCAAAAACGGCACTGAGCTCACGCTGGTGTGGGGCGAGGAAAATGGCGGTACCGGCAAAACCACCGTTGAGCCCCATGAACAAACCCGGATTCGGGTGGTGGTCAGCCCGGCGCCCTACTCAAAGGTAGCCCGCGAAAGCTATGCCAAAGGCTGGCGCACCGAATAGGGCAGTTTCCCGCAGCGGCAACAGTCGCAGGCTGGCCAGGCCGGCCTGCTGCGCAGCAAACCTGCCTTCTGGTGGCACCGTGCTGGAATATCCCGTGCGACCATGGGACACTTCCGTCATCAATTTTTCGGAGTCTAGCTATGCAACGTATTTCGATCATCCTGCTTGGAATAGCCGCTTTGTGGGCCGTCAACACCAGGGCTGGTGATGTGCCGGTTCTCAGCACCGAGTTCGTCTTTGAGGCCCACGTAAACGTCGACAGTCCACTGGTGATCGGTGAGAGCTCGCATGGGTTACGGCGCGTCATTCCAATTTCCGGAGGTACATTTTCCGGTCCGGGCATCAGCGGAAGGGTGGTACCGGGTGGCGCCGACTGGCAGTTTGTACGCCCCGATGGAGTTTTGGAAATCCTGGCCAAATACACCCTGGAAACCAGTGATGGCGTGCTTGTTTCAGTTGATAACCGGGGCGTGAGACATGCTCCTCCCGAGGTGCTGGAACGAATGTCCAAAGGCGAAATGGTGCCTGCAAGCGAATACTACTTCCGCACCTCAGCCCAATTCGAAGCACCGCTGGGCAGCAAGTATGAGTTTTTGAACCGGGCAGTCTTTGTGGGTGTGGGGGAACGCGTTCCGGGGGCCGCCATCATTCGCTTCTACAAAGTCAACTAGACCTGCCCATATCCGGGGAATGCCGCTGTCATTCATGGTCTAGATATGATATCTATATGCCCTGCAAATCCGGAACCGGGGCCAACATGGCGACGTCATTCAAGAAATTCATCAGCTTTTATGCGCGGTTTACACCGAGTTACAGTGGTATCGGCTACGCCGCCAGGCGTTTGTTCTGGAAGTCGGTCAATCGTGACTATTCCGGCCAGAAATGGCTGGTAACCGGCGGATCGGACGGCATCGGCCGGGCTACCGTACTCGGTGCAGCCAACGCCGGCGCCACGGTGTATGCGATAGCCAGGGGTGAGGAAAAGCTCCAGCTGGTAGCGGATGCGGTCGAGGGCAGCGGACGCGTGGTCCCCAGGACTGCCGATCTGTCGCTGCAGAAAGATGTGCTCCGCCTGCTGGATGCCCTGCAGGCGGAACACTGCGTCTTTGACGTCGTTGTCAACAACGTCGGCATCATGCGCCACAAGGCATCTCCGACCAAAGAGGGCCTTGAGCTTTCCTTTGCCACCAGCCTGCTGAACCACTACCTGCTGGTGAAGGAACTCATCAGCCGCAACATGCTCAGCGACAAGGCCACGGTCATCGAGGTTTCCTCCGGCGGGATGTACAACCATTCGCTGGTGCTGAAGGAAATGAACAACCTGTCGGACAGTTTCGAAGCCAAGCGGGCCTACGGCCTCAACAAACGCGGCCAGGTGGTGATGACTTCCTACTGGCGTGAACAGTTTGGCCATTCCGGGATGGCCTTTTACGCCATGCATCCGGGCTGGTGCGACACGGCGGCTGTGCAGAGGGACATGCCCACCTTCCGAAAAACACTGAAACGCGTGCTGCGAAGCAGCGAAATGGGTGCGGACACCATCCTGTGGCTGGCCTCCGCCAGGCCTGACCAGAAAAATGCCGAGGCTATCTGGTTTGACCGGGCCGAGCGGGATGTCCATATCTATCCGCGCACACGGCTGAACAACGACAGCAAGGAATCCCTGGTTGAATTTCTCGATGCCCATCTGCTGCCTTCCGGCAGGGCGCATGAGCATCCAGCGGCGGACCAGGCCTCCGCTTCCTGACAGCGGACCGAGTTGCTAACCAGATTCCGGGAGAACACGTCATTGTCGACACAACCCATAACGAGTGATTCGGATTCAGCCTACGCCCGGGCGGGATACCGCGCTTATGCGTTGGCCATGCTCACTGGCGTTTACGTCTTCAGCTATATCGATCGCAAGATAATTTTCATTGTGCAGGAACCGATCAAGCTGGAGTTCGGGCTCTCGGATGCCCAGCTGGGCCTGTTGACCGGCTTCATGTTCATGCTCTTTTACGTGGTGTTCGGCATTCCCTTTGCGCGTTGGGCGGACAAGGGTGTGCGGCGGAATGTCGTCGCCGCCGCGCTGGCTGCCTGGAGCCTGATGACAATGCTGTGCGGAATGGCCCAAACCTTTGTTCACCTGCTGCTGGCCCGCATCGGCGTGGCGGTGGGAGAAGCCGGCGGCAGCCCGCCTTCGCATTCGATGATTTCCGATATCTTTCCACCGGAACAGCGCGGCATGGCGATGTCGGTTTACGTCACCGGCGTGTACCTCGGCGTACTGGTGGGTTTCGCTCTGGGTGGCTGGATCAGCCAGCATTTCGGCTGGCGCACCGCTTTCCTGGTAGTTGGCGCGCCGGGCATTCTGATGGCGCTGCTGGTCTGGCTGACCGTCAAGGAGCCGCGCCGCGGTATGGCTGACAAGCTTCACCAGGTCGAGGAAGCGCCACCCCTGATCGATGTGCTGAAAATGCTCTGGTCCCGCCGGTCATTCCGCTACATGGTCGCGGCGGCAACCATGAGCGCCTTCTTCACCAACAATCTGATTGGCTGGATGCCATCGTTCCTGATGCGCTCCCATGAAATGTCGATCAGTGAAGTGGGCCTGTGGCTGGCCCTGATTCTCGGTGTGGTTGGCGGTATAGGCGCTCTGGGCGGAGGTTACCTGGGCGACAAGCTGGGCAACAGGGATCGCCGCTGGTATGTGTTCGTGCCCGCACTGGCACTGGCCATCGCGTTGCCGTTCTCGCTGCTGACTTTCCTGGTGGCGGACCAGAGCTGGTCGCTGATCGCCTACTGCATTCCGGTGCTGGTTTCGGGCATGTACGCCGGCCCGGTCATTGCCATGACCCATGCCATGGTGGCTTCGCGGGCGCGGGCGATGGCCTCAGCCGTGTTCTTCTTCATCCAGAACATGATCGGGCTGGGCCTGGGTCCGGTGCTCGTGGGTTGGCTGAGCGACGCGCTGGCGCCCACCTATGCACAGCATTCGCTGCGCTACGCGCTGTTGATCTCCCTCACTTTGGCAACTCTGATCGCCATTTCCTTCTACATCCTGGCTTCAAGGCACCTGCGGTCGGACCTGGAGAAAGCACGAGGCTGACCGGAATCGGCCGGCCTCGCGAATGCACATGCCGTCTG
>CBFGWJ010000326.1:0-3537 GCA_965652335.1 uncultured Gammaproteobacteria bacterium
GTGCGAGTGACTGCATATTCCTCACCTGGGAATGGATGTATACCTGGTGGCAGCACCTTGCGGGCGGAAGGAAACTGCACATCATCGTCGTGCGGCTCGACGGCCTTTTGATCGCCATCGCTCCACTGGCCCTGCGGCCTGCCAGGTTAAGGCGCCTGATGCCCTGGCGCGTGCTGGAATTCCTGGCTTCCGGCAGCGTGGGATCCGACTACCTCAGTTTCCTGATCCGGCCGGGGCATGAGCAGATCGCTGTTCGTGAAATCAGCAGGAACCTTACCCAATCGGGCCGCATGCTGGAATTGGTGCGGATTGAAAAATCACTCGCTCCCATGGCAGAACTGTCCGGCCGGCTCCAGGAGGACGGCTGGAAGTCCGTAGGGCTGACCACCAACTATTGCCCCTACACGATCCTTGCGGGGCACACCTGGGAATCCTATCTCGACAGTCTTCACTCCAAGCACCGGATCAACCTGGGCAAGATGTTGCGGCGATTGCACAAGGATTTTTCGGTGTCCCTGCAGGTGGCCACTACGGAAGCAGAGCGCCTGTGGGCGATGGACGTTTTTGTCGAGCTGCACTTGCGGCGCTGGTCGGAGAAAGGTGGTTCGACGGCGCTGAACAGCGATGAGCTGATTGATTTTCACCGGGCATTTTCGGAACGCGGCCTGGAACAGGGTTGGCTGAGGCTCTACACGCTCACACTGAATGATGTTCCCGTTTCCTCGCTGTACGTATTCAAGTACGGCGATGTCCATTACCACTACCAGTCTGCCTTCGACCCGGATTACCGCAAGTACAGCCTGGGCACTGTGATTGTCGCGCTAGCCATCAAGCAGGCCATTGAAGATGGCGCGATTGAATTTGATTTCCTGCATGACAACGAAACTTACAAGTACCTTTGGGCACGGCAGGAACGCGAGTTGATCCGGCTGGAGCTCTATCCCCCCGGCAGTATCGGCACCCTGTACCGGAAACTGGCGTCGATGAAACACTGGATCAAACGCCAGGCTCACGATTGCGCGCCCAACCAGGAAGGCAAACCATGAGCCCGCCGCTGAAACTCCGGTTGCGCAGCTATGCCAAGACCGGTTTCGCCGCCGGGCTGGACTGGACCGGGATCGACAGCCTGGTGGCTTCCTGGCGCGGCCTTAAAGGCCAGCCACTGGTGGTCGGTTACCACCGGGTGGTAACGGATTTCAAGCGCAGCGATTCCCTGTCCATTTCTCCCATGCTGACCAGTGCACGGACGTTTGAACAGCACCTCGACTGGATTGGGCGGCGCTACCGCTTCGTCTCGCTGGACGAACTGGCCGAGACGCTGGAGCGCGGGAATACCCCCCGCAAACCGGTTGCCGCGGTAACCTTTGATGATGGGTACCGGGACGTTTACCTGAATGCCTTTCCGATTCTTCGGCGCAAGGGCATACCCTCAGCGGTGTTCGTGGTTAGCGACCTGGTCGGTACCAATCGCTTGCTGGTTCATGATGAGCTCCATCTGCTGTTTTCTGCCATGTTCCGGAAGCCTGACCTGTCCGTGAAGGAGTGTTGGCCCGACCTGGTTGCAAGCCTTGATCTGCGGGAACGTCAGTCCAAGCACCTGAATCGACAGCTGGCCGACGCCAGGGATTCTTTCCAGGCAACCCGCGCCCTGCTGGAGACCGTGGACCAGGCAGCAATCAATCAATTCCTCGTGGAACTGAGGGGCCAGGTCCCGCTGCCGCAGGACGACTTTGAGGAATTCCGCATGCTGGACTGGAGCATGCTGGCTGACATGGTTGCCAACGGCGTTACCGTGGGTTCACACACCCGGTCCCATGCCTTGCTGGCCAATGAATCGCCGGATGTCCTTCGCGAAGAAATCGAATACTCAAAACGGGACCTGGAGCAGCGGCTGGGCATATCCATCCGGCATTTCGCCTTTCCCGACGGGCAATTCGACGCGAATGCAATCCAGGCAGTTGCCGATGCGGGATACCACACCGCCTATACGATCTGTGCCCACCAGGACCAGGCGCATCCACGGCTGACCATTTCCCGCAGGATGTTATGGGAAAACGCCTGCATGAACGGGTTCGGCCGGTTTTCGCCGGCCATACTCAGTTGCCAGGCTAACGGAATTTTCGATCCGGCGGACGCCTGCCAAACGCAGCACTGGGCTTGAATACCGAGGCGCCACCGTTCGTCGACACGCAGCCTTTGGATCAGCAGCCCGTCGACGCGAAAATCGGCAACAAACCGCCCCTGGAAGCACTTTTCAGGCCGGCGCTGGTGCTGATGGCCGGGCGTTTCCTGGGGTTCGTCGCGGCTTTCGCCATCCCCATTGTGCTCGCCCGGATCTTCAACCAGACCGAGTTCGGCAGCTACAAGCAGATATTCCTGGTGTTCGGCACGGTGTTTGGCATTGCCCAGGTGGGCATGGCGGAGAGCCTCTACTACTTCCTGCCATCCAAAGCCCGCCGCAGCGGGGGGTTTGTGTTCAATACCCTGGCCGTGCTGGGCCTGTTCGGCATGATTTCACTGGGCGTGCTCTGGTTCTGGAGTACCGAGCTGGCCACCCTGCTGAACAATCCGGGCCTGGCAAGCTACCTCCCGCTGCTCGGCGTTTACCTGTTGTTCATGCTGGTGGCGGTGGTGCTGGAGATCGTCATGACGGTGCGCAGGCAGCACCTGGCGGCGTCCTGCGCCTACGCCGCGTCGGATCTCATCCGGGCCATGCTTTACATCGCACCGGTGCTGGTTTTCTCCGATATGCGGGGACTGATGCTGGGTGCCGTCGCCTTCGCCATGATCCGCCTCACCGCCACGCTGATCTATATCCGGAGGGAGTTCGGCAGCAGCCTGCGTCCCGACCGCAAGTCGCTGCGCCAGCAACTGGCTTATGCCGTTCCATTCGGTGTGGCGGGACTGATCGAAGTGCTGCAGATGAACCTGCACCTGTACGTGGTCTCCTGGCACTTCGATACGGCCACGTTCGCGATCTATGCCGTGGGCTGCCTGCAAATCCCGCTGGCGGATTACCTGATGACCTCGACCAGCAACGTCATGATGATCAACATGCGGGAAAGGATGCTGGCGGGTGACCGTGATTCGGTGGTTTCGATCTGGCTCGACAGCGTGCGCAAGCTGGCGTTGATTTTCTTTCCGATGGTGGCCGGCCTGCTGATCACGGCGCATGCATTGATCGTCATGTTGTTCACCAGCGCCTACGAGCGCAGCGCACCGATATTCATGGTGTGGACACTGTCGATGCTGCTTGCAACCCTGATGACCGATGGAGCACTGCGCGTCCTGGCCGAAACGCGCTTCCTGATCCTGCAGAACCTGCTTCGCCTGGTACTGATCATCGCGCTGATCCAGTGGTTCCTGGCCCGGTTCGACCTGATGGGCGCCATCCTCGTCACCCTGCTGGCTGCGGCGGTTGCCAAGGTGCTCGCGCTGGCGCGAATCAGGCATGTTTTGAAAGTCCCACTGGCGCGACTGCTGCCCTGGAAAAGCCTGGGCATCACCGCGCTCATCGCCGGTGCCGCTGCGATACCG
>CBFGWJ010000327.1:0-3535 GCA_965652335.1 uncultured Gammaproteobacteria bacterium
CAAGCTGGGTGCATACCTGCAGCATGGCTACGCGGTTGTATTCCAGGATACCCGCGGCCAGGGCCTTTCGGGTGGTGAATTCAACTTCTATTTTCCGGAGGGAAAGGATGGCTACGACACCATCGAGTGGATAGCCGCGCAGCCCTGGTCAAACGGGAAAGTAGCCATGGATGGTGGCTCCTACCTGGGAACGGTTCAGTGGCTGGCGGCCCTCGAGAAACCACCTCACCTGGCATGCATCATGCCCCACGCGCCTTCCGGTCGGCTGTTTGATGAGCTGCCTTATGTAGGCGGCGCGTTCATGATGGAATGGGCCTTGCCCTGGATTTCCGAGCGCTACGCGGGCGCCACCCACCCGCAGAACAAGGAGGCAATGCAGAAAGTGCTGGCGCATCGTCCGCTGCTTACCATGGACGTGGCATACAGCGGTCGCGAGCTGCCGCTTTATCGCGACATGCTGCTGCACTCAACCCTTGATGAGTACTGGCATGACATCCACGTCACTGCGGAGGAATTTGCGCAACTCGACATTCCCGCACTCACCGTAACGGGCTGGTTTGATGGTGACCAGTCCGGTGCCCTGTTCTACTGGTCGGGCATGCGCGCCAACTCGCCGTCAGCAGACCAGCAGTATCTGGTAGTGGGCCCCTGGGAACACGCGGAAACCTACCTCAACGGCAAGCTCAGTGTTGGTGAAATGGAATTCAGCCCGCTTTCAGCGCTGGATATTCAGGTAGTGAGGCTGGGATTCCTTGATTGGTGCCTGAAAGGTGATGAACGGGCCTTCCGCATGCCTCGCGCTATGGTTTACCTGACGGGCGTAAACCAATGGCTTGAACTGGATGATTATCCTTCACGCGACACCAGAAACCTGGATCTGTACCTGTCCAGTGCGGGCAACGCCAATACCGGCGATGGGGATGGCCAACTGGTTCGAAGGGCGCCTGCGCAAAACCGGCCCGATCAGTACGTCTTCGATCCCGAAAGTCCGGTTCCTTCCGGGCCGCCGGCTGGTGACCAGCGCGAACTGGAAGACCGGGATGATGTTCTGGTTTACACCGGCCCGGTGCTGAAAGACAACATCACGGTGCTGGGAACGCCGTTCGTTGAACTTTACGCGTCCAGTGATGCGCTCGATACCGACTTCACGGCCAAGTTGGTTGATGTGCACCCGGACGGGCGGGCGATCAAGCTCAACTGGTCGATGGGCGTTTTGCGGGCACGCTATCGGAACGGTTACGACCAGGAAGAAATGCTCACGCCAGGTCAGCCAACCTTGTTCCGCATCGAGCTGTCTGCAACAGGCCATGTGTTTCAACCGGGCCACCGGATTCGCCTGGAAATCTCCAGCAGCAATTTCCCCTATGTGAATCCCAACCAGAACACCGGTAATCCGGTGGCTACAGATACTGAGTGGCGCAAAGCGAATCAGACCATTCACCATTCGAGAAAGCTGCCCTCGCGCCTGCGGCTGCCGGTAATCCCGAACCTGGAGTAAGGCTTTAATCCGTTGTCACTGATCCGGGAGCACTCAAACCGGAAAGCGCCTTTGGATGAGGCGGGCAGGTTACTGGTGAATGCGTCTGTTGGCGGGGTCGTAGAAGTTCAATCCGACCACGCGGGCCTCGAACTTCTGTGTGTCAATATCCACGAGCACGACTTCCCCTTCCCGCTCATGGCCACGTTCAAGCATGGCCATGGCAATGGAACAGCCGAGCGATGGGCTGATGCAAGTCGAAGTGACATGACCTTCGGGCCGGCCGGACAGCTTGCGAATGATGTGCGAACCTGCCGGCAGCAAACGGTTCCGGTCGATGGGTTTCAAGCCCACCAGTTGCTGGCGCCGGGGATTCATGTCGTGAGTACGGCTGAGCGACCGCTTGCCCACAAAGTCAGCAGCTTTTCTGGCAATGGCATTTCCCCAGCCCAGGTCCAGTGGATTCGTTGAAACATCGGTATCGACACCCACTTCCGAATAGCCCTTCTCGATGCGCAGCAGGTCCAGCGCCTCCATTCCCAAGGGCGTGATGTCAAATTCCCGCCCAAACTCCAGCAGCCGGGTCCAGGCGAATAGCGCCTGGTTGGCCGGCACATTGATCTCAAAAGACAGTTCGCCGGTGAAGCTGACGCGCATGAGACGCCAGGGAAAATCCGGCCTTTCACCGGTCAGAACGGACATGTGGGGAACCCGTTCAGCGGAAAGATCAACTCCGGGCAGGAACCTTTCCATCACGGTCCGGGAGTGAGGGCCACTTACGGTCAGCGTTGCCCATTGGCTTGTAACATTGCAGACCAGCACTTCAAGGTCAGGCCACTCGGTCTGCAACCATTCTTCAAAGGCCAACAGCACTTTCGCCAGTCCGGCGCTGGAAGTGGACACCAGGAAGAAGTTTTCCTCCATGCGCGAAAAAACGCCATCATCAAAAATGACCCCGTTTTCGTTGAGCATCATGCCGTAGCGTATCCGGCCGGGCGCCAGCGTTGCGACATTGTTGACGTACATCCGGTTCAGGAACCGCGCCGCGTCCGGCCCGCATACTTCAATTTTGCCCAGCGATGAGCTGTCCAGCAGCACCACGCCACTGCGGGCTGCCAGGGCTTCACGCCGGATGGCCTGCGCCTCTGTCTCGCCCGGGCGGGAATAAAATGCCGGGCGATACCAGCCGCTGTGATCCTCCATGCTGGCACCCGCTTCCAGGTGCCAGCCATGCAGCGGCAACCGCCGCATGGGCCAGGCCCGGACTCCGGTCTCGCGTCCGGCCAGGCTGCCCAGCATTACGGGCACATAGGGTGGCCGGAACGTCGTGGTGCCGGTGGCGCTGATGGTTTGTCCGGTTGCTTCAGCTGTGATTCCCAACGCGTTGACGTTTGCGGTCTTGCCCTGGTCGATGGCCATGCCGATGGTGGTGTAGCGCTTGAGGTGTTCAACCGAAACAAAGCCCTCTCGCAGGGCGAGATGAATGTCCCCGGCGGTTACATCGTGCAACTGATCCACCCATTGCCGGCACCTGCCCGGGATGTGAGTCATCCAATGCGGCAGGATGGTGCCGGCCGGCCTGGATGGCAGTACTGTTGGCGCGGAAATCGATCGGGACACAGTATCGGTCAGTGAATCGATGGCTGCCACACCTGCCTGGTGGCCATCCGCGAGACACTGCGATAGTGTGAAACTTCCCCGGGCGGACCCCACGGGCTGGATGAAAGCGTGGCTTGACAGTGATCCGCCCTTCGGAACATAACAAGCGTTGTTCTCGTCATAGTCCAGCTTGCCACCAGCCTGCGACCACAGGTGCAGAGTGGGATTCCAGCCACCCGATACGCATAGCAATTCGCATTCGAGCCAGCGCTCCTGTACTTCTCCGTTTGCATCGGCTTCGAGCGGGCGGATTCTGGCGCGTCTGATCCGCCAGTATCCGCTTGTGTCCGATATTATGTGTCCGCGAAAAACCGGAATGCCCAGAACTTCAGCCGTCTCCAGCAGATCGACAGGTGGCGCAGAACGCAGGTCAACAATTCCGTTGATCGATGTGCCAAC
>CBFGWJ010000328.1:0-3526 GCA_965652335.1 uncultured Gammaproteobacteria bacterium
GGCCAGGGCGTGCGGGTTGATTGCCAGCGCCTCGAACAGGATCTCGAGGCCTTCTTCCAAGTGGTCAAACGGAATGGTCAGCGGTGACAGGATGCGGATCACATTGCCGCGCACCCCGCAGGACAGCAGCAGCAGCCCGCGCTTGGCCGCCTCCTGGGTCAGGGCCTTGGTGAGGTCGGCGTCCGGCTGGTTCACATCGCCCTCCTTCACCAGTTCCATCGCCACCATGGCGCCCACACCGCGCACATCGCCGATGCGGTCGGGATGCTTGCGCTGCAGGTCCTGCAGGCCGGCCTTCAGGCGCTGGCCCACGTCGTTGGCCCGCTCCACCAGCTTTTCATTCTCAAACACATCCAGTACCGCCAGCCCGGCCGCGCAGCCGAGTGGCGAACCGGCATAGGTGCCGCCCAGTCCGCCCGGTTCGGCGCCATCCATGACCGCCTGCCTGCCCACCACGGCGGCGATCGGGAAGCCGCCGGCAATACCCTTGGCCAGCGTCATGATGTCGGGCTCGACGCCCTCGTATTCACAGGCAAACATTTTGCCGGTGCGGCCAAAGCCGGTCTGGATCTCATCGCAGATGAACACGATGCCGTGCTGGTCGCAGATTTCGCGCAACTTCGTCAGGAAGCCCGGCGGCACCGGGTAGAACCCCCCCTCGCCCTGCACCGGCTCGATGATGATGGCGGCCACGCGGCTGGCTTCGATGTCGTTCTTGAACACCTCATTCAGCGCGTGCAGCGAGTGGTCGGCGCTGACGCCCAGATAGTCGGCCGGGAACGGCACGTGGTAGATCTCCGGTGTGAACGGCCCGAAGCCCTTCTTGTACGGCACCACCTTGCCGGTCAGGCCCATGCACAGGTTGGTGCGGCCATGGAAGCCGCCGCCAAAGGCAATCACGCCGGGGCGGCCGGTGTGCGCGCGGGCGATCTTCACGGCATTCTCAACGGCCTCAGCGCCGGTGGATACAAAGATGGCCCGGCCATCGCGAATGGGCACGGCCTGCACCAACCGCTCCGCCAGCTCAACCGCCTGGGTGTAGGGCGTGATCATGATGCAGGTATGGCTCACCTTGTCGAGCTGCTGCTTGATCGCCGCCACGATGGCGGGATGGCTGTGTCCGGTGTTGACCACCGCGATACCGCCGGCGAAATCGATGTAGCGCTTGCCTTCGATATCCCAGACTTCGGCGTTCAGCGCCCTGTCCACATACACGGGCAACATATTGCCCATTCCGCGCGCGAAAGCATTCTGCTTGCGCTGCTGCCACTCAGCATTACTCATGGTTTTCTCTCTGACTGCTTGATTGGAAATTCAGTGCAAATTAATTCAGGGTTGATAGATGACGTAGATTTTACGCGTGGTTTCGAGCACTTCCCACTGGCCATTGAAACCGGCCGGAATGATGAACCGGTCGCCCGGCTGCAACAGCCGCTCCTGCCCATTTTCATCCCGCAGAACGGATTTGCCCGCCAGGATGTGACAATACTCGTTTTCGGTGTAGTTGATGCTCCAGCAGCCGGGTTCCGCCTCCCAGATACCGCTGAAGAATTTTTCATCGCTGCTGGTGAACTGGTTCCAGGCGCGCTGCGCGGGCTGGCCACGCACGCACTTTTCCTCGGGCGTGAGCCACTCCTCAAAACTGCCCTGCCCTTCGGCCAGGAATTGCAGGTCCCGGATCATGGCTTGCTTGCGCCGGGTTCACCGCGGGGAGCGGCGCCGGGCTCGGCATGCCCATCCAGCGGCGATTTCAATGGCACCGGATCCTTGGCCGCGCCCTGGATGGACGCCAATATGCCCACCAGCAGGATGCCGCCGATGATGCCCATCGAGGCCCCATCCGGAATGTGATAGTGGTTGCTGAGGATCATCTTGATGCCTACATAGGCCAGCACGAATACCAGCGCGTTCTTCAGGTAACGGAATTTGGCCATGTAACCGGCCAGCACGAAATACAGTGAACGCAGGCCGAGAATGGCAAAGATGTTCGAGGTGAAGACGATGAAGGGGTCCCGCGTGACCGCAAAGATGGCCGGGATGGAATCCACCGCGAACATCACGTCGCTGCTTTCCACCAGCAGCAGCGCCAGGAACAGCGGCGTCACCATCAGCACGCCGTTTTCGCGCACGAAAAATTTCTGGCCATGGTAACGGTCGGTGACCGGCAGCCAGCGCCGCGCCAGTTTCACCAGCGGGTTGTCGCCCGGATCCACGGTTTCGTGCCGGATCATCATCATCTTCACCGCGGTGTAAATCAGGAACGCGCCGAATATGTAGATCACCCAGTCGAAGGTGTTGATCAGCGTCACACCCAGGGCAATCATGATGCCGCGCAGCACGACGGCGCCGAGTATGCCCCAGAACAGCACGCGGTGCTGCAACTCCGGCGGCACGCGGAAATAGGAAAAAATCATGGCGATGACGAAGATGTTGTCGACCGACAGCGATTTTTCCAGCAAATAGCCCATCAGGTACTGCGAAGCGGCTTCCTTGCCGGTGAGGTGCTCGGTGGCGAGGCTGGCCCATTCGTAGTTGTTCTCGTACAGCAGGTACACCACGGCGATGAACAGCAAAGCCATGGCCACCCAGACCAGGGTCCAGATGAGGGCATCGCGCACCGAAGGCGCAGTCGGCTTGCGGTGGAACACTCCCAGGTCGAGCGCCACCATCAGGAATACGAAAACCAGGAATGCAATCCAGATGCTTACAGACATTTCAGTTGAACAGGACCATTCGTGAATGTAAGCCCATCATGGCAGTTTTGTGTCAATAATTCACCCAATGCAGGTATCCCGGCTTTCGGAGTAAACTCCCTCCAACTCCACTGCCGGATCGACCGCAATGTTCGCACTGTTTGGCCAAAGCCGGGATGCGCGGCGGATTTTGTACCTGGCGCTGGCCCTGTTGGCTGCGCCGGCCGCATTTGCCCAGGACTCCAATGCGCCGGAGGCCGCAGCCCAGGGAAACAACACCGCCATGGTCGTGGTCGATGGCATTCCCCTGTTTCCACTTCGCGGAATCGCGGCTTTCCCGGCCAGGGCAAGAGCAGCCTCGGTGCAGCAGCATATCGTTGAATTTGCCCGCGATGCGACCCTCACGGTCGACGACCTCAAAATCGTGCCAGGGCCCGATTTCCATGCCATCAGCAGCAGCCAGGGTGACATCGTAAAACTGTTCGATGCCGATGCGGAAATCGAAGGCCTGGAGCGCGACCTGCTCAGCCAGGTTTACCTGCAGCGCATCAAGGACGCGGTGGAAAAATTCCGCCACGACCGCAGTGCCGCCGTGCTGGGGCAGAACTCACTCTATGCGCTGGGGGCGGTGCTGGTAACCAGCCTGCTGTTGTGGGTGGTGATCCGTATGTTCCGCTGGCTCGACAGCTGGGCGGCACGCAATGTGCAACGCAATATCGACAAGCTGGCGACCAGGTCGCACGAACTTTTCAGCGGTGGCCAGGTGTGGAACCTGTTTGCCGGCCTGCTGCGGCTGCTGCGCATCGTGGCCATCATCCTCTTGGTGTACTTCC
>CBFGWJ010000329.1:0-3508 GCA_965652335.1 uncultured Gammaproteobacteria bacterium
TTCCATGGCCGCCTGCAGCACTTCATCGCTGATGCGGTCGATGCTGCAATACAGCCGGCCATCGGCCAGTTGCGCGCTGATGCGCTCACCAGGCTGCAGGTTTCCGACATTGGCGATTACCGCGGAATCCTGCACCCGGCTGATCACCGCGTAGCCGCGGTCCAGTGTGGCCAACGGGCTGACCGCGTTCAGCGTACGCGCCAGTTCATGCAGTTTGCTGCGTGCCTGCTGCAACCGGGCGCGGCCGGCTTCGCGCAAGCGTTGCCGGGTCGCCTGCAAGGCCTTCATGCGTAGCAGCAATTCACGCCCGGGATGACGCAGTTGCAGCCGGAGCTGCAGTTGCTGCAGGCTGTTCTGGCGGGTTTGCAGCGAGCGTTGCATGGCGCGCAGAAAGTGCTGCTGAGCCGCAACCAGTTCGCGCTTCTGTTCGCGCAGCCTCACTTCAGGGTGCTGTTGCGCCAGTCGATGCGCCAGGTGATCCAGCCGCTGGGCAAACTGTTGCAGCCGATGCTGCATGCGGCTGTCGAGCAGGCGTGAATAACGCTGCAGGCTGAGCTTTAACTGTTCACCGTCCGGAGTGGCCATTTCCGCCGCCGCCGAAGGCGTGGGCGCACGCACATCCGCCACAAAGTCGCAGATGCTGTAGTCGGTTTCGTGCCCCACGGCCGATATCACCGGCAATGCCGAGGCGGCCACGGCTCGAACCACCGATTCCTCATTGAACGCCTGCAGGTCTTCCAGCGATCCACCGCCACGCGCGATGATGAGCAAATCCGCCCAGGCTTCCCGGTTGGCCAGCGCCAGGGCGGCCCGCAAGGCCGGTGGCGCTTCCGCGCCCTGCACCGGCGATGCGTAAACCTTTACTTCAGCCACCGGCCAGCGGCGCTGCAACACATGCAGGATGTCGCGGATGACCGCGCCGCTGGGAGACGTGATCACGCCTATCCGCAGCGGAAAGGCGGGCAGGGGGCGCTTGCGCTCAGTCGCGAACAGTCCTTCTTCCTGCAGCCGCGCCTTCAGCTCTTCGAAGCGTTGCTGCAACACGCCAACCCCGGCGTCCTGCAGACTGTCGACGATAAACTGGTAGTCGCCGCGCGGCTCGTACAGGCTGATGCGGCCGCGCGCCAGCACCAGTGCACCGTTGGCCGGGCGAATGGCCATGCGGCTGGCGGAATTGCGGAACATGGCGCAGCGCACTTGTGCGCCGTCATCCTTCAGGCTGAAATACAGGTGTCCCGATGCGGGCCTGGCCAGGTTGGAGATCTCGCCTTCCAGGCTGATGCGGGGAAAACCTGCCTCGAGGTGAATCCGTACCTCGCGATTCAGTTCGGATGGGGTATAGACTACTTCACTGGCTGTTGCGCCAAACCCCGTTTCGTTTTCAAAATCAAATTCGGACATGAGCATGATGATAAACCGCCCGGCCACATACCTGAACCGTGCTGCCATGATTATTTGCCTGCCACTGCTGCTGGTTCTGGCCGGATGTGATCGCCCGGTCAGTGACCCGGAACCGGCCGAGGTCACACCGCCGGAAGCAGCAGAGTCCGAGGAGCCAGGAAACATCACGCTGGTCTTCAATGGCCTGATCTACACGCTGGATCCCGGCAACACCGTGGTTCGTGGCGGTGCCATGGCACTGTCAGCCGATGGTGAAATCCTGGCCATCGGTAGCGACGAGCCCATGAAGGCGGCTTATCCGGATGCCGTGCAGCATGACCTGCAAGGCCGGGCCGTGTTTCCCGGGCTGATCGATGCGCATGCGCATTTCATCGGCCTGGCCATGACTCTGACGCAGGCCGACCTGGTGGGCGCCGGCAGTGTGGAGCAGGTGATCGAACGGCTGAAAGCGTTTGAATCCACATTGGGGCCCGGCGACTGGCTGGTAGGCCGGGGCTGGGACCAGAACGACTGGCCGGGCCAGCAGTTTCCCACGCGCGACGACCTGGATGCGGCATTTCCTGAGCGCATCGTCTGGCTGGAACGCATAGACGGCCATGCCGGATGGGCCAATTCAGCCGCACTGGCGCAAGTGGATCGCGATCTCAGCGGTGACTGGCAGCCCCAGGGCGGCCGCATTCACCGCGACGCCAACGGCGAGCCTACCGGGATTTTCATCGACAAGGCCACCGCCATGCTGGACCCGCTGGTTCCGCCCGTTTCGGAACAGCGATTTCAAGCGGCTATCGACAAGGCAACCGTGATCCTGCTCAGCCAGGGCCTGACCGGTGTGCACGACGCCGGCCTGGGCTGGGAGCACATCCAGTTGTTGAAGAATCGCGCCGACCAGGGAAGCCTGGGCGTGCGCGTCTATGCCATGGTCAACGGCGTGGGCGAGGCGCTGGAGCAGCTTTGCGCCCATGGCTATCTGGAACATCCGTCCGGCCGCTTGATTTCCCGCTCCATGAAGCTCTATGCCGATGGAGCGCTGGGCAGCCGCGGTGCGGCCCTGCTCGAGGATTACACCGACGAGCCCGGCTCCCGAGGCCTGTTGTTCGTCAACGGTGAGGAAATGCAATCCGCCATTCGTAAAGCCCTGTCCTGCAAACTGCAGGTGGGCGTGCATGCCATTGGCGATGGCGGCAACCGGCAGGTGCTGGATGCCTATGCCGCTGCGATCCCGGATTATCCGGATAATCCCGGCCGCCACCGCATGGAACATTCCCAGGTGATTGCCCTGGAGGATATCCGGCGCTTTGCGGACCTCGGCATCATCGCTTCCGTGCAACCCATTCACGCCACCAGCGACATGTACTGGGCCGAGGAGCGGGTGGGGCCGGAGCGCATACTGGGCGCTTACGCCTGGCGCAGACTGCTGGATGCGGGTGTGCGCCTGGCCCTGGGTTCGGATTTTCCGGTGGAGCAGGTGAATCCCATGCTGGGCATTTATGCCGCGGTGACGCGCCAGGACCTGGAAGGCCATCCCCCCGGCGGCTGGTATCCCGACCAGGCGCTGAGCCGCGAGGAAGCCCTGCGGGGCTTTACGGTGGATGCGGCCTGGGCCGCTTTAATGGAGAACGAGGTGGGTTCGCTGGAAACCGGCAAGCGGGCCGATTTCATCGTCGTGGACCGCGACCTGATGACCGTGGACGCGGCGGAGATTCCACGCACACAGGTGCTGGAAACCTGGCTGGACGGGCAGCGGGTGTGGGCCAAACCTGGGGAGCCATGAGAAACTCCGGATCGAAGCAATAGCCTTCGAATTGATAGGCACGCAGCCGGATACTGGAAGCAATCGACTTTTTGGAGTGTCGTGGGGCAGTGCTTCTTTGGTACGATTCCTGTTCGCTTTCCGCACTGTGACACGGGATGAAAATGAAACGATCAAGTATTTTAGGCATTAATGGCATTTACGGGTTTTTGGCTTCGGTTCTGGTGGCCATGCCGGTCGCTGCAAGCACGATCAGAAAAGCGACGGCAAGCCACGTCCAAGTCATAGAGTCGTGATAGTTGGCGCCGCCGGCCCGTTCGAGTGTGATGGTTCCGAAGGCCCGCGCCGATAAAGTGC
>CBFGWJ010000330.1:0-3499 GCA_965652335.1 uncultured Gammaproteobacteria bacterium
TCCTCGGTTTCTTCATGTTCCGGATCTTTCGGTATGCATTCTACCGGGCAGACCTCCACGCATTGCGGCAGGTCGAAATGCCCCACGCATTCGGTGCACTTCATCGGGTCGATCACGTAATACTCGACGCCCTGCGAAATGGCTTCGTTGGGGCATTCCGGCTCGCAGACATCACAGTTGATGCATTCTTCAGTGATTTTCAGAGCCATGTCGAGTTTCTTGCGCGATTGCCGGCGATGCGCTGCATATGCAGCGGCATAGCTTGTCAGCCGGCCTTGTTGAGTTCCTTGAACCGCTGCAACAACGCGCGCCGAACCGGCGGCGCAACGAATTCGGTGACATCACCGTCCAGCCGCGCCACTTCCTTCACCAGCGAGGATGAAATGAAGCTGTAGCGTTCATCAGGCGTTAGGAACAGGGTTTCAATTTCCGGCGCCAGGTGGCGGTTCATGCTGGCGAGCTGGAACTCGTATTCGAAATCTGAAACGGCGCGCAGGCCGCGCACCACCACACCGGCCCCGACCTCCTGTACAAAATCCATCAACAAGCTGCTGAATCCCACCACTTCGAGGTTCTTCACGTCGCTCAGGCAGGACTGCACCAGCTCGATGCGCTGTTGCAGGGGCAGCAGCGGCACCTTGTGCGGGCTTTCAGCGATGGCCACGATGACTTTTTCAAACACGCGGGCTGCGCGCTTGACGAGGTCGGTATGGCCGTTGGTAACAGGATCAAAAGTGCCGGGGTAGATTGCCGTACGGTGCGAAATCATTCGTGTGCTGCCGTCGAATTGAAAAGGAGTGCCATTCTAACAGTCTGCAGGAGGCTTTGTCGGCGCCTGGACAGGCGCAGCAGCACGCCGCAGCAGTTGCATGCGCACTTCCCCCAAAGTCTTGTCCCGCAGGGTTTCCCAACCGGATGTGGACACCGGCAAGGCTTCTGACCGGGCGGTTTCCAGGTAGACCAGCCCGCCTGGCCGCAATACATCTTCCTGCTGCAACAACTGCAGCGCGGGAACGGCCAGCCCCTGGCCAAACGGCGGGTCGACGAAAACCAGGTCCAGGCTGCCGGCGGGCAGGTTTTTGAGCCAGGCGAGAGCATCTTGCTGCAGAACGCTGGCCTTGCCGGCCTGCAACAGGCTTACACTGGCGCGCAATTGCGCCGCGGCTTTGGCGTTATTCTCCACCAGCACCGCTGACGCGGCGCCGCGCGACAGGGCCTCCAGGCCCAGCACACCGGTGCCGGCGAACAGGTCCGCGCAACGGGCGCCGCGCAACTCACCCTGCAGCCAGTTGAACAGCGTTTCGCGGCTGCGATCGCCGGATGGCCGCAAGCCGGGCAGGTCCGGAACCGGCAAGCGCCGCCCGCGCCATTCGCCGGCGATGATGCGTACGGTTCCCGGTTTGCTGCTTTTTGCCAAACTTCCTTTTCCCCGTCATGCCGGGCTTGACCCGGCATCCAGCTCTTCCCGATTGATGGACCCCGGCCCGGGGGCCGGGGAGACCTACTCTACCCCGTCATGCCGGACACTTCAGACCGTCATGCCAGACTTGATCCGGCATCCACTGCCCCCAACTGCTAGCATAGCCCTTCGCTGACCAGACTCAAAAGCCAGGCCACACGCAGAATCCAGCCAAAATGTTCCGAATTTTCCGCAAAAACAAGCAGAACAAAGGCGCCGTTGAAGGCGTACAACTGCGCCCCATTGAACAGGGCGGTGAGGCCGCCGGCAATGCCGCGCTGGAACAGCGCCTGCAGGACACCCAGGACAAGATGGGCAAGCGCCTTGTGGCACTGTTCAGAAGCCACAGCACCATCGACGACGAGTTGATGGACGAAATCGAAACCACGCTGATCACCGCTGACCTGGGCGCCAAGGCCGCCATCGAAATCGTCGACAACCTGCGGGCTGCGGTGGCCAACAAGGTGATCACCGAGCCCGGGCAGTTGCTGCCCGCAGTGCAGGCCGAGCTGTACGAGATCATCGAGCCCTGCGAGCAGTTCCTGGTGATCGACGAGAGCAAGAAACCGTTCGTCATCCTGATGGTGGGCATCAATGGCGCCGGCAAGACCACCACCATCGGCAAGCTGGCCCAGCGTTACCAGGAAGACGGGCTCAGCGTCATGCTGGCTGCGGGCGATACGTTCAGGGCTGCCGCGGTGGAACAGCTCAAGGCCTGGGGTGCGCGGCACAATGTGCCGGTGGTGTCACAGGGCAGCGGCGCCGATTCCGCCGCGGTGATATTCGATGCGCTGCAATCGGCCAAGGCCAAAGGCATCGATGTACTGATCGCCGATACCGCCGGGCGGTTGCACACCCAATCCAACCTGATGGAAGAGCTGAAGAAGATCCACCGCGTGCTCAGCCGTATCGACCCCGAGGCACCGCACGAGGTGATGCTGGTGGTGGATGCAGGCACCGGCCAGAACGCCCTCAGCCAGGCGCGTGAATTCCACCAGGCCATCGGCCTCAGCGGCATCACCGTCACCAAGCTGGATGGCACCGCGCGCGGCGGCGTGCTGTTCGCCATCGCCCACGAACTGAAACTGCCGATCCGTTTTATCGGCGTGGGCGAATCCGCCCGCGACCTGCGCCCGTTTGATGCGGGCTCTTTTGTGAACGCCATCCTGCCCATCGCCTGATGAGCCACTCGGTCGCGCCATTTGCCGACCGCCTGCTGGCCTGGTTCGACCACCACGGCCGCAAGGACCTGCCCTGGCAACACCCGCGCACCGCCTACCGCGTGTGGATTTCCGAGATCATGCTGCAGCAAACCCAGGTCAGCACGGTGATCCCCTATTTCGAGCGCTGGATGCAACGTTTCCCCGACCTGGCAGAACTGGCCGCCGCGCCACTGGACGAAGTGCTGGAACACTGGGCCGGCCTCGGCTACTACGCCCGCGCGCGCAACCTGCATCGCGCCGCGGAACGGTGTGTTGAGCAGTTCGAGGGTGAATTGCCGGTTACTGCGAAAGAGCTGTGCGCCTTGCCCGGAATCGGCCTGAGCACTGCCAACGCCATCATTTCCCAATCCAGCGGCCAGCCCGCGGCGGTGCTTGATGGCAATGTACGGCGTGTTCTCGCGCGCCACATCGCGCTGGAAACCTGGCCCGGTTCGACCGCCGGACAGAAAGCACTTTGGGCCGAAGCGGAACAGCGTTTGCCGCGAACACGCGGCGCGGATTACACCCAGGCCATCATGGATCTCGGCGCCATGGTGTGCGTGCGCAGCAAACCGGCTTGCAACCAATGTCCGATAAGCGAAGACTGCCGGGCACTGGCAAGCGGCAGGGTCGATCAGCTGCCCTTGCCCAAGCCATCCACCAAAGTCAGCCAGCGGGTTTATTACTGGCTGGCATTGCTGGATGGCCAGCAGCGAATCCTGCTGCAAAAGCGCCCCCCTGCCGGAATCTGGGGCGGCTTGTGGACTTTGCCGGAAGCGCCATCCCTTCGGGAACTGGAGCAGCAGTGCGGGCTCGACCTCTCAGGGGCCCAGGCGCT
>CBFGWJ010000331.1:0-3494 GCA_965652335.1 uncultured Gammaproteobacteria bacterium
GCCAGCGCGCGCTTGACGATCTCGTCGATGACGATGCCGTTCTCGGCATGCATGCAGATCACCGTGCCATCCTCGCCGGCCTTGCGCATGGCGCGGAAAATGGTGCCATCGTCCACGTACAGCACGCCCGGGTAGGCCATGAACAACTTGTACGAGGTCACGCCTTCGTCGGCCAACTGGCGCATCTCGTGCAACCGCTGTTCTTCCATGTCGGTGACGATCATGTGGAAGCCGTAGTCGATGGCGGTCTTGCCCTCGGCCTTGGCGTGCCAGGTGTCCAGCGCCTCCAGCGTGGACTGGCCCTTCTGCTGGATGGCGAAGTCAATCAGCGTGGTGGTGCCGCCATGGGCCGCGGCGCGGGTGCCGGTTTCGAAATCATCCGCTGAGGTGGTGCCGCCGAACGGCATGTCCATGTGGGTGTGCGGGTCCAGCCCGCCCGGAAACAGGTAGCGGCCTGTCGCATCCAGGGTTTCGTCCGCTTCCATTCGAAGGTCGCGGCCTATCACCGCCACGGTTTCGCCGTCGATGAACACGTCGGCGAAGTAGTCATCCACCGCGGTAATGACGCGTCCATTCCGGATCAGGAGCGTACTCATGAAGGGTTCTCCGCCAGCCGTTACTGCGTTCAGGTTACATCCTTCGGCGAAAAATGTAACCATTGCCGCCATGGAGACACAATCATCCGACCCTTTTATGCAGGCCGCCATTGACGAAGCCCGGCAGGGCGTTGCCGAAGGCGGAATTCCCATCGGCTCCGTGATCGTATACCGTGGTGAAATCATCGGCCGCGGTCACAATCGGCGTGTACAGCAGGGTAGCACGGTGTTGCATGGCGAGATGGACGCGCTGGAGAATGCCGGCCGCCAGCCTGCTGCGGTTTACCGGGAGAGTGTCCTGTACACGACGCTGTCGCCGTGCCCGATGTGCAGCGGCGCCATCCTGCTGTACGGCATTCCTCGCGTGATCGTGGGCGAAAACCGGACCTTCATGGGTGAGGAAGATTTATTGCGCTCGCGCGGCGTTACGGTTGAAGTGCTGCAATCAGCGGAGTGCATCCAGCTGATGCAGGAATTCATCGCCGCCAAACCCGAATTATGGAATGAAGACATCGGAGTCTGAATCATGAAGCTGGTGCGTTACTGTGTTACCGCCGCGCTGCTGTGCAGCAGCTGGAACCTGGTCGCTGACGAAGGCCGCAAGGCATTGGTCGGCGGTACGCTGATCAATGGTCTCGGCTCCACGCCCATCCAGGACAGCGTGGTGCTGGTCAACGGCGACAAAATTGAACGTGTTGGCACGGTTGAAACACTGGCCGTTCCGGCCGGTTACGAAGTGATCTCCACCGAAGGCATGAGCGTGCTCCCGGGATTGTGGGACATGCACGTGCACCTCGATATCAACGGCCACTCGGTTTACAGCCACTGGCACCCCACCTACAAGGACCGCATGGTGGATGAAATCATGCCCGCCTCGGCGGTGCAGTTGCTGCTGGCCGGTGTGACCACGGCCCGAGATCTCGGCGCGCCGCTGGAAGACTCCATCATCGTCCGTGACAAGGTGAATTCCGGCGAATTGCCCGGCCCCAGGCTGTTCGTATCCGGGCCGTTCCTGCAGAAAAAGCCGTATCCTGGCACTGAAGACTACCGCTGGGGCATCGACGGACCGGCCGATGCGCGCAAGAAGGTCAACATCATCGCCGACGCCGGCGTGGACCTGGTGAAGCTGATCGACCAGGACCAGATGACCCTGGAGGAATCGCAGGCGCTGGTGGACCAGGCCCACAAGCGCGGACTGAAGGTGGTGGCACATTCGCACACGGCGAACGAGATCCGCCGCGGCCTGGAAATCGGCGTGGACAATTTTGAACACACCGGCCTGGCCACCGCGCCCGAGTATCCGGCCGATGTGATCCTGGGCCTGCAGGAACGCGTCGGCTCCGCGGTGGTGCGCGGCGGCCCGCTCTACTGGACACCGACGGTCGAAGGCCTGTGGAACTTCACCGACCTGCGCGACAACCCGGAGTCACTGGACAACAGCTGCTGGCAACGCGGGCTCAAGCCCGACACCATTGCCGACATCCAGGCATCGATCGCGCATCCGGATGAAATCCTGTATTTCCAGCTCACCCCCAAACGCAAACCCACCCTCAAGCGCAAGTTCCAGCAGTTGCGCGAGGCGGGCGTGGTGCTGATGGTGGGTACCGACAGCGGCATTCCGCTGAAATTCCACTGCCAGTCCACCTGGCACGAACTGGAAGTGTGGGTGAATGTAATGGGCGTGCCGGCCATGGAAACCATTCAGGCTGCTACCTACTGGCCGTCCAAGTTCATGGGCGTGGAAGAGCAGTGGGGCACCAGCGTGGCCGGCCGCTATGCCGACATCATCGCCGTAAAGGGTGATGTGCTGAAGTACATCAACCTGCTGCAGGATGTGCACCTGGTGATGAAGGGCGGCACGGTCTACAAGCTGGACGGACGCGTCATCGAGTCCGCCCTGCAATAAGCCTACCCGTCAGTCCTCCACGCCCAGGCGCCGGTGCATGATGGGGCTGGTGGTGGTGTACTGCAGCCGCACTTTCTGCTCGGGGTGCAAATAGGCCTGGGCGCCGAATGCCGCCAGCGCGGCTTCATGAAAGCCGCTCAGAATCAGCTTTTTCTTGCCCGGGTAATGGTTGATGTCGCCCACGGCAAAGATGCCGGGTACGCTGGTCTGGAATTTTTCCGTGTCCACCAGCACCTGGCGTTTTTCCAGCTCCAGCCCCCAGTCCGCGATCGGGCCGAGGTTGGGTGACAGGCCGTAAAATACATACACCTCATCGGCTTCGATGTGGTGGCGGTTACCTTCGGGATCATCGACTTCCAGCCCGCCAAACTGGCCGTTTTTCGAGAAAGCACCGCGTACCTGGCCCTGGAATTCGTCCAGGTAATCGCCATCGGCCAGCGCTTTCATCTTGTTCACGGAAGCCGGTGCGGCCCGGTACTCGTCGCGACGGTGCACCAGGGTGATGTGGCTGGCCTTGCCATGCAGCGCGAGTGTCCAGTCCAGCGCGGAGTCCCCGCCGCCGAGGATCAGGATGCGCTTGCCGCGTACGCGTTCCGGGTCGGTGACGCGATAGTGGATGTGTTTGTGTTCGAATTCCTCCGCCCCCTGAACCCGCAGGCGGCGTGGCTGGAAAGCCCCCAGGCCTGCTGCCAGGATGATGCAGCCGGCGTCGAATCGCGTTCCCGCCGAGGTTTCCAGGAAGAAGCGGCCATTGTCCTGTTTTTCCAGCGCAGTGACCATCTGGCCCAGGTGGAATTGCGGGTTGAAGGGCTTGATCTGTTCCAGCAGACGGTCCACCAGTTCCTGCGCATCGCACACCGGGATCGCCGGGATGTCGTAGATCGGTTTGTCGGGATAGAGTTCCGAACACTGGCCGCCGGGCTGGGCAAGGGTATCTACCACATGCGCCTTGATATCCAGCAGGCCCAGTTCAAAAACCTGGAACAGGCCGG
>CBFGWJ010000332.1:0-3494 GCA_965652335.1 uncultured Gammaproteobacteria bacterium
GCCGGTTTGTTCGTAGGTGATGGCGAACTCGATGAGGTATTGGGTGGCGCCGCAGTCGGAGCGGGCCTGGGCGCCGGTGTGGGTGTTTACATGGACAAGCAACAGCGCGAACTGGAAGAAATCGAGGCGGCCGAAGTCGAGCGCATCGATGAAGAAACCCTCCGCATCAGTTTTGACAGTGACATCCTGTTCGCGGTGGACTCCTCGGTGTTATCCAATTCATCAAAGCGTTCGCTGGATGAATTCGCCCTGGTGATGCAGGAGTATCCCAAGACCGCCATCCTGGTGCAGGGTTATACCGATTCCACCGGCAGTGAAGAACATAACCTGGCATTGTCGCAACGGCGCGCCGAGTCGGTGCAGAACCACCTCAGCCTGCGTGGCGTGGACGATTCCCGCATGAAGGCGATCGGCTATGGCGAGGATTACCCGGTGGCTGACAATTCCACTGAAGCGGGTCGCCAGCAGAACAGGCGCGTGGAAATCCTGGTGAAAGGCAAAGCCTGAGCGCTGGAGTTGAAGTTCGACAGCGCTTTCATCCAGGCCGGGTTTTCGGGTAAACCAGCCGGGAGATTCATGGGCCAATCACCGGCTTGCGTGCAGCCCGGGTGGCTGAAACAAAAAAGGCTGCCGGTATTCAACCGGCAGCCTTTTCTTTTGTCCGGGATTTTACGGCCCGGTCAGGCAGCGAGCTGGCGCAGCACGTAGTGCAGGATGCCGCCATGCTTGTAGTATTCCCATTCTTTCGGGGTATCGATGCGTACTTTCGCTCTGAAGGTCGTTTCCTTGCCATCATCAGCTATGGCCGTTACTGAGATAACGGATGAGCTATTTGGCGTAAGTTTTTCAATACTATAAGTTTCCTTACCATCAAGCCCCAGTGAATCTGCCGATTCCCCCGGCAGGAAGGTCAGCGGCAATACGCCCATGCCCACCAGGTTGGAGCGGTGGATGCGCTCAAAACTCTCGGCGATCACCGCTTTGACGCCCAGCAGGTTGGTACCTTTGGCGGCCCAGTCACGGGATGATCCGGTGCCATATTCCTTGCCGGCCAGGATGATCAGGGGCGTGCCTTCTTCCTGGTATTTCATGGCGGCATCGTAGATGAACATCAGCTGGTCACCCGGCTGGAAGGTGGTCCAGCCGCCTTCCGTGCCCGGCGCGAGCTGGTTGCGCAAACGCACGTTGGCGAAAGTGCCACGCATCATCACTTCATGGTTACCGCGGCGCGAGCCGTAGGAATTGAAGTCGGCTTTCATCACGCCCTTGCTCTTGAGATAGGCTCCGGCCGGGGAGTCTTCCTTGATCGAGCCGGCGGGTGAAATGTGGTCAGTGGTGATCGAGTCGCCCAGCTTGGCCAGGCAACGCGCGCCGTCAATTTCAGGAATGCCAGGCGGTTGTTGGGTCATGCCTTCAAAGTAAGGCGGGTTCTGGATGTAGGTGGAATCATCCTGCCAGTCAAAGATCTCGCCTTCGGGTGTATCGATGCTGTTCCAGCGGTCGTCCCCCTTGAAGACACTGGAATAGCTGCTGCGGAACATGTCCGAACTGATGCTGCTGGCAATGACTTCCTGGATTTCAATGCTGGATGGCCAGATGTCGCGCAGCATGACCGGATTGCCATTAGCATCCTCGCCCAGCGGCTGGGTGGTCAGGTCGATGTTCATGTCACCCGCCAGCGCGTAAGCCACCACCAGCGGTGGCGAGGCCAGGTAATTCATTTTCACATCGGCATGCACCCGGCCTTCAAAGTTGCGATTGCCGGACAGCACCGACACGGCAACCAGGTCGTGTTCACGAATGGCATTACTGATCGGTTCGGACAGCGGTCCCGAGTTGCCGATGCAGGTGGTACAGCCATAGCCCACCACGTTGAAACCCAGCGCGTCCAGGTCATCCAGCAGGCCGGCTTTCTGCAGGTAGTCGGTTACCACGCGCGAGCCTGGCCCCAATGAAGTCTTCACCCAGGGTTTGACTTTCAAACCCCTGGCCACGGCGTTGCGCGCCAGCAGGCCAGCGCCCAGCATGACGGCCGGGTTGGAGGTGTTGGTACACGAGGTGATGGCGGCAATCACAATCGCACCGTCCTTGAGCTGGAACTCCTGGCCCTTGTAACTGACGGCTGCAACCGGTGTGGGAGTGACGGCATCGTTGCCCACGGCGGTGCCACCTCCCTCGGACTCCATGCGTCCCTCGGCGCATCCCGCGGCTTGCCGGCTGGCGGTCATCTGCGCATGATGCTTGCGGTAATTTTCCGCGGCGTCTTTCAGCAGTACGCGATCCTGCGGCCGCTTGGGACCTGCCAGGCTGGGCATCACTTCGGACATGTCGAGTTCAAGCACCGCGCTGTAGTCTGCCTGCTCATCGCCCGGTGTGCGGAAGAAGCCCTGGGCCTTGGCATAGGCTTCCACCAGGGCCACCTGGTGCTCATCACGGCCCGACAGGCGCAAATAGCGCAGGCTTTCCTCGTCGATCGGGAATATGCCGCAGGTGGCGCCGTATTCGGGGGCCATGTTGGCGATGGTGGCTCGATCGGCCAGCGGCAGGTGGTCGAGGCCGGAGCCGAAAAATTCCACGAACTTGCCCACCACGCCGTGCTTGCGCAGCATCTCGGTGACCGTCAGTACGAGGTCAGTCGCGGTGGCGCCTTCGGGCAGGCTGCCGGTAAGCTTGAAACCCACCACTTGCGGAATCAGCATGGTGATCGGCTGGCCCAGCATCGCGGCTTCAGCTTCGATACCGCCAACACCCCAGCCCAGCACGCCGATGCCGTTGATCATGGTGGTGTGCGAATCGGTGCCCACCACGGTATCCGGGTAGGCCACGCCATCTTTTTCAAATACCACGCGGGCCAGGTGCTCGAGATTGACCTGGTGCACGATTCCGGTGTTGGGAGGAACCACCTTGAAATTGCTGAACGCATTCTGGCCCCAGCGCAGGAAGCTGTAGCGTTCGTTATTGCGCTGGAATTCGATGCGGTTGTTGATGTCCAGTGAATCGGCCGCGCCGTAGCTGTCGACCTGCACGGAATGATCGATTACCAGTTCAGCGGGAGAGAGTGGGTTGATCTGGCTGGGCGAACCGCCGAGTGCCGTCATGGCGTCGCGCATGGCGGCCAGGTCGACCACCGCGGGAACGCCGGTGAAATCCTGCAGCACCACGCGGGCCGGGGTGAAAGCGATTTCGGTATCGGGTTCTGCCTTGGCATCCCAGCGGCACAGGGCCTCGATGTCGCTCCTGGTTACGTCGATGCCGTTTTCATTCCGCAACAGGTTTTCCAGCAGGATTTTCAGGCTGAACGGCAGCCGCTTGACCGGCAGCGTTTCAGCCAGTTTCGGCAAACTGAAGTATTGGTAATCCTTGCCATCGATTTTCAGCGTACTGGCGGTTGAAAAAGAGTCACCCATTACATTCTCCGGAGTATTTAAAGGACAAAATCTGTTGCATATTGATTTGAAAATTCCGATTCCAGAAGCCTCCCGCCTGACCCGTTG
>CBFGWJ010000333.1:0-3480 GCA_965652335.1 uncultured Gammaproteobacteria bacterium
GTTTGATCATTCACAGTCTCTGCTCTTTTTTGGTTCAAAGCGCTGGCGCAGCGCCGGTACATTTCTGTGGATCCGGGTTTCAGTGGATGCGGTCTTCCGCGCCGGGACCACGCATTTCCTCGCATAACATCAGAGTGACTACTCGAACGTATTCGACGATTTCCATGAAGGCATTTTCATCGCTCTCTTCACCGGTTTCTTCCAGGCCCTCATCTCCGGAAGCAAAGTCCAGGACTTCCTCGCGGTCTGCATCAGTGATCACCACTTTGGGGTAGCTGGCGCGGGCAATCTGGCGCATGTCTTCCAGTGCTTCAACCGCTTCGCTAGATAGTTCGGGCAACTCTCCACCCAGGCCGATACCGGCCAGGAAACCGGTGCACCACTGCGCCAGCGAATCGGTGCGTTCTTCCAGCGGCTGGTCGTCATCCGGTAGCCAGAGGTTGAAGCCCAGGTCCATGTCGGCCAGCTGCTGCAGGGTGCTGACATGCGCCTCCGCCAGCAGTTCCTGCAAGGCCTGTCCCGGTTCATCCACCAGTTGCAGCGCGGCCAGCTGAGCCAGGTATTCCTGGTGGGATACGGCGCCGTTGCGACAGATCAGGCCACACAGCACGCCATGGCATTCCGCCAGTTCAGCAGCATCGAGATTGCCACGGCTGAGCAGCAGCGCGTGGTGGAAATCCGGCATTGGGTTGGAAGACATCACAATCCTTCATAAAACTGTGATGTTAACACCGGCGGACACCGGCTCGCAGCATGCCCTTGCCGGCTTTGGGAACGTGGCCTGTTTGCCCGCGCCCGAGATTGACGGTATTCCATACTCAACATATAGTGTGACGCCATGGAATCCCTTGAACAAACCAGCAAGGACCTCAGGCGCCTGGAGCAGCAATTGCGCCAATTGCTCGACCAGTGCCGCAAGATGCGCGAGGAAAATGACTCCTTGCTGGCCCGCCAGGAATCCCTGGTTGCGGAGCGCGCCAGCCTGGTGGCCAAGAACGAAGAGGCACGCATCAAAGTGGAAGCCATGATCAACCGGCTCAAGGCGCTTGAACAGACGTGAGTGCCGCAGCTGAACCCGTTTCCGTCACCATTCTCGACCGGAAATACCAATTTGCCTGTACCGCTGACCAGCGCAAGGACCTGATCGAAGCCGCCAGGGTGCTGGACGAGCGCATGAAGGACATTCGCGAAAGCGGCCGGCTGATGTCGCTGGAACGCATCGCGCTGCAGGCCGCACTGAATTTCAGCGACGAGCTGCTCAAATTGCAACGCGTGGTCAGCCTGCGCGAAGACCAGATCGACAACCGCATCCGCATGCTGGCGGACGAACTGGAACAGGAACTCCACCGCTGACCGGCGCCCGCCGCCAGCACAAATTTACACACGTTTTGTCTCAGCCGCCGCGCGTAGTAATACTCGCTGCCGCCAGTCCTGTTATACTCGACCCTGCCCTCTGAGGTGTTCGCCAGTGGGACGTGTTGCCTTGTCCCTTAATCATGACCTCGGGGCGGCGAAACTGCGTGCCGTTGTGCATGTTCGCAAACCGCGAAAAGCCTGAAGCCCGGTTAGCTGCCCCACCTGAACCGTTGGTTCAAGGTCGTCGGCCTGCAGCGGCATCCTGGAGGGCACTGAACACCATGGGCGAATGGGCGGAAATCGATCCGCTTCATTCGCCCGTTTTTTTTCCAGCACCCGGAACACACCTTCGAATGAAACCTTCGGCGCCTGACATCACGGGAATCCAGAACCGGAAAAAGCACCTGCGCAGCCGGATGCGCAAACAGCGGCGCATGCTGGACGAGCAGCGACGCGCCCAGGCCAACCGTGCCATCAGCCAGGCAGTGATCGAACGCCTGGCGCCATTACAGCCATGCACCGTGGCGGCTTACCTGGCATTTGATGGCGAGCCCGACCTTGGCGACGCTTTTCCCGCACTGATCGAAGCTGGCTTCCGGCTGGCTTTGCCATTCATTGAAAGCCATGGCGACACATCCCGCATGGTGTTCCGCCACTGGCAGCCGGAAGACAGCCTGGCACGCAACCGCATGGGGTTTTTTGAGCCTCACCTGGGTGAAACCGTGGCCGCGAAAGACCTGGGCGCCATCCTGATGCCACTGGTGGCCTGGGATGCATCGGGTTCCCGTCTCGGCATGGGTGCCGGTTATTACGACCGGGCACTGGAACCCCTGCGTCATTCAGCAACGCCTTTGCGTATCGGTATCGCTTTTGATGTGCAGCGGACGGATGAATTGCCCACCGACCCGCATGATGTACACCTGCACGAGCTGATCAGCGACAGCCGGCGGTTTACCTTCGCCAGCTGATCCGGGACAATGCCAGTCATTGTTGCAACAGGATAGAACCACCAAATGCGCTATTGGCTGATGAAAAGCGAACCCGATGCGTTCAGCATCGATGACCTGAAAAACGCGCCAGGCAAGAAGACCCACTGGGACGGAGTGCGTAACTACCAGGCGCGCAACTACATGCGCGACGACATGAGCAAAGGCGACCTGGTGTTTTTCTATCACTCCAACTGCGAAGTGCCGGGCATCGTGGGCATCGCCGAAATCACGTCGAAAGCTGCCTATCCGGATCACACCGCCTTCGACCCGAAAGATCATCACTTCGACCCCAAGAGCGACCCGGATAACCCCACCTGGCTGATGGTGGATATCCGCTACAAGCGCAAAACCCGCCGCGTGATCAGCCTCACCGAACTCAAGCAGCACGACGACCGGTTGCAGGGGTTCGCGCTGGTCCGCCGGGGCAACCGGTTGTCGGTCATGCCGGTGAAAGAGGAGCACTGGGATTTTATACTGGGGCTTGAAGGAGAGGACGCATGAGCAGTGACCGTCAACTCGAGCAGAAAATGCGCGTGGCTGAAGCCGCGCTGGCGTGGGTACAGGAAGACAGCGTGCTGGGTGTTGGCACCGGCAGCACGGTGAACTGTTTCATCGATGCACTGGCCAACAGCAGCAGGCGTATCGAGGCTGCGGTTTCCTCCTCCGATGCAACCACGGCGCGCCTCAGGGAAGCCGGCATCGAAGTGCGCGAACTCAACAACGCCGGCACGCTGGACCTGTATATCGACGGCGCGGACGAATTCGACAAGCATCGCCGCCTGATCAAGGGTGGCGGCGGCGCGCTGACCCGCGAGAAAATCATCGCCGCCGCCAGCCGCAAGTTCGTCTGCATCGTGGATGAGAGCAAGAAAGTAGGCGTGCTGGGGAATTTTCCGCTGCCGGTGGAAGTGATTCCGATGGCCCGCAGCTACGTGGCCCGGCAGCTGGTGGCCATCGGTGGCCAGCCGGTGTTGCGCGAAGGCTTCACCACCGACAACGGCAACCAGATCCTCGATGTGCACAACATGAACCTGGTTGACCCGGTCAACATCGAACAGCGCATCAACAACCTGGCCGGCGTAGTGACCTGCGGCTTGTTCGCCATGCGCCCGGCCGACGTGGTGCTGATGGCTAC
>CBFGWJ010000334.1:0-3470 GCA_965652335.1 uncultured Gammaproteobacteria bacterium
GGCAGCGGATACGGGACGCGGGGGGAATACCAGGTGCTGGCTCGATCGAAGTGAGGAAGCAGACCAAATGGCCTTGCCGCCATCCGGCTTGCTACAGACCAATGGGACGAAGCATTCAATGGAGGCAGGCCTCACATCGCTCGCGCTGATCCCGGTATCAGGGAAAGACCTTCAGCCGCTCGTCTATGGCCATCCAGCTCACGTGCGTGTCGAAGAACGCATGCGCCTTCGGCGTAAAGGGGTGCGGTTCGTCGATGCAGCCCAGCGCAATGTGCGTTTCGTCCGCCCATTTCTGCGACTCGAAGAACAGGCTGCTGCCGCAGATGCGGCAAAAGCCGCGGCGTGCGCCTGGTGAGGATTCGTGCCATTGGAGCGCCGCCTGCGTATCGTTCACCTGTACCTGGTTGGAGTGAAAACCCACCCAGGTCACGTAACCCGCGCCGTGCTGGCGCCGGCACATGGTGCAGTGGCAGTGCGCGCACCATTTTTCCGGCAGGCTGGCGCCAAAGCGCACAGCGCCGCACAGGCAACCCCCGGAAACACCGGTGCCCATCGACTCTGCGCTTGATTCATTCATGGCGAATCACTGCGACAGGATATAGGCCGCCAGGCGCAGCCAAATGAGCAGTAACACGATGCAGCTGATGAAGTAAACCTGGAAGCGGTGCATGACCTTGTTGTAGGTGCAGTGAATCAGGCTGTGAACGTACCGCAGGGCCACATACAGCCAGGCCAGTATCACCAGCACCTCGTCCTGCACCAGCAGGATCAGCGACAGCAGCACCGCCAGGTAAAACAGCACCGGCATTTCCAGCAGGTTCATGAAGTTGTTGGCGGGCGCGGCGGACTCGGTGAGCAGTTCCTGTAACCTGGAACGCACGTTCAGTGACTGCGGGTGGATGCTCTTCCGCTTCATTTCCGCAACCCGGGTAATGTACAGGCAGGACCACACCAGGAAGGTGAGAAGCACCTGGGCCAGAAGGGGCAGCAACATGGGCTTGTAGAACATGGTTTTACCTTCAGTCAGCAGCTGGGCCGGGAGGCCAGTGAATTGTTACCCATGTCGGGCCTGTTCCGCCAGCTTCAGCAAAGCCGGCCCCGTCAGGCGGAACTGGGTCCATTCATCCAGCGGCCGGGCGCCGATGCTGTGGTAAAAATCAATGGAAGGCGTGTTCCAGTCCAGTACCGACCAGTCCAGCCGGCCGCCGTTCCTCTCCACCGTCAGCGCGGCCAGGTACGCCAGCAAGGCCTTGCCCAGGCCATGTCCGCGGAATTCTTCCAACACGAACAGATCTTCAAGGTAGATTCCGGGTTGGCCCAGGAAGGTGGAGTAATTGGAGAAGAACAGGGCGAATCCCGCCGGTTGTCCTTCAAATTCTGCAATCAGGACTTCGGCGCCGGGCTGTGGGCCGAACAGGGTGGCGCGCAGTTGTTCCTCGGTGGCCACAACCTGGTCCAGCAGCTTTTCGTAGTCGGCCAGGGCCCGGATGAAAAACAGGATCAGGCCGCAGTCCCTGACTTGCGCCGGACGGATGATGGTGGATGATTTCGGACTCAAGCAGGCTCTCCAAAGCAGGTTTGCTGCATGGTGCCTGCCGGGATGCCGTTGCGCAAATCCGTCTGCGCAACAGAACCCGCCCCCAGGACGTGCCTGCCTCAGTACACGCGCCGGTAATAGCCCCGCCCGCGGTAGTCATCGCGCGCGTATCGGTCATTCCAGCTGGCTTCACCCTTGTAAACCGCTGCGTCGATGATGGACCAGAGGTGAATGATCCAGCCCAGCAGTATCAGCCACAGCAGGGCGGTGAGCAGGAACATGAAAGCGGCCAGAATCCAGCGTCCCTGCAGCAATTGCCCCAGGCCGGGAATGAAAAAACTGGCCAGTGCGGCCAGGATGTTGCCACATGATCCACTGCCCATGGTTTCCTCCTTTATTTGCGATCGTTCCGGGATAGTTTTATGCAGAATTCGTGCCATTCATGGAAGTGGTTCGGAAGCTCCCGGCTCATGCGGCCTTCAGGCCGCTCGTGAATGGCCAGGAAGGGCGGATCAAACGATGAATCAGCGGATCTGCCCAAGGGATGGCGGAATTCGCCAGGGGCTGGGTTACTGCCCCTTGCGGTAGCGTTCCGGCATGCTGAAGGTGCGCTTGCCCCCACCACCGCAAGGGTGAAACATCATCACCGGCTCCACCAGCGGTTGCATGGGGTTATAGGGTTCAGCACGGCCGCAGACCGTGTCGCCATTGGGCAGGTTGACCACCACATTGTGACTGCCGTCGGCTGCCATCCAGCGATCGACAATCTCAACCTCTTCGGGTGCGGTCATGCCGTTGAAGGTGTTTTCGGATTCCGCCAGGTAAGGCGCCCCGGCATGTTTCTTCCAGTTGGCGGGCGGTTGCCAGGGTTTGGCTCTGCCCAGGTTTCGGGATGGACCGTCATCATCCCTGGGTAGCGCGGACTGCCTCACCAGTTCGCGCAATTGGCGGGCTGATATCCGGCCGGTAACCGCCTCCGGTTCTTGCGGCTGAGTATCATCCGGCTGCGGGGGTAACTCATCCGGCGAAACCCTGGCGGTGCGGCGTGGTTCCGGCTCGGGTTGGCGAATCGCTTCCTTGGCGGGTTCCGGCTCTGCCGGAACCGTTGGTTGGGCTTGAGGGGTGCGGGGTTCTGCATCCTCGGGTGGAGGAAGTTGTCGCAGGTCCACCGTCAGCCTTGGAGTTGCCGGCGACGCCGGGTCCCGCCAGTCTGCCAGCGGCACCAGCAACAGCGCGGCATGCACCAGCACGGCCATGGCCAGGAAAGCCATGTCCGCGGGTTTGCGCGCTGATTGAAACGTCACTGCATCCATGGCCGATCGCCGCGCCGACTGCAGTCGGCATTATGCCAGTACCGGTTTAAATCAAAGTTAAGCTGGCGCGGCCGGGCCAGTGCTGGCGGATTTAAACTTCGGCAGCCATCCATCGGCAGCAATTCCGCTGCAATTTGATTTAAAGCAGGCAAGAAGCACACAAGCTGACTCCGGCTCATCTATAATGGCAAGCTGCTTTTCATTTCAGCCATTCATTCGCAACGAGGAATACAGGACATGAGCTATCGCCATATCAAAATCCCGCAAACCGGGGACAAAATCACCATCAAGGACAACCGGCTGCAGGTTTCTGACAACCCCATCCTCGGGTTTGTCGAAGGCGACGGCATCGGCCCGGATATCACCAAAGCGTCCATGCGGGTCTGGGATGCGGCTGTGGAAAAGGCTTACGGCGGCAAGCGCAAAGTGCATTGGGCAGAGTTGTATCTCGGTGAAAAAGCCGCCGGCATTTACGACGGCGACTATTTTCCGGCTGAAACCCTGGATGCCATCAAGGAACTCATCGTGGCCATCAAGGGCCCGCTGACCACTCCGGTGGGCGGTGGTTTCCGTTCGCTTAACGTATCCCTGCGCCAGGAGCTGGACCTGTATGCCTGCGT
>CBFGWJ010000335.1:0-3453 GCA_965652335.1 uncultured Gammaproteobacteria bacterium
ATCACCGGCAGTTCCAGCTTGCGCTGGTGCAGGGTATCCATCAGCGACAGGCCATCATCATCCGGCAACCGGATGTCGGTCAGCACCACCTGTGGAACCGCCACCTCCAGCGCCTTGCTGACACTGCTCACGCTGTCGAACACCTGCACTTCGTAACCACTGCGGCGCAGCGCGCGCTGCAGGATGAAGCGGATGGATTCGTCGTCGTCCACCACCCAGACTTCAGCGGGCGCGCTCACGACTCTGCTCCGGTGGAGCGGGACTCACCCAGGTCATCCTGCGAGCACACCAGCGGCAGGTAAAAGCTGAAGCAGCTGCCAGAACCCGACTCATCATCGCCCGGCTCGTAGGTAAGCAAGCCACCATGGGCCGCGGCGATCTGTTGCGACAATGCCAGCCCCAGGCCGGTGCCGCCGCGCTTGCCCGTCACCATGGGCAGGAACAGCAGCTGGCGCAGCGATTCGGGTACACCATCACCGTCATCCATCACGTCCAGCCGCAACAGGGCGGCGTTGGTGGTTTGCAGCAATGCGCCGCCGTGCTCCACGCGGGTGCGCAGCGTGATGGTGGTGGCATTGGCTTCAAAAGCATTGCGCAACAGGTTGAGCAACACCTGGCGCAGGGCTGAAGGATCGCCCTTGATGGGCGGAATGCTCGGGTCGAAATCCCGCACGATGCGAATCTCTTTTGGAAACTCCGCGGACATCAGGCCCAATGCCTCATCCAGCAGCGGATAGATGGTGACCATCTGCTGCGCCATCTGCGGCTGGCCCAGGCTCTGGATCAGGTCGTCGATGCGATCCGCTTCGCGCATGATCATGCGCGCCAGGGTCGCCAGCTCGGGGGTTTCAAGTTCGGCCGCCAGCATCTGCGCGGCGCCTCGTATGCCACCGAGTGGATTGCGGATTTCGTGGCCGAGATTGCGTGCCAGCAGTTCCAGCAGGCCAGTTTGCAGTTCGCGTTGCTGCAGTCGTGAGCGGCGTTGCTCCCAATCGAGGTTGTGCAGCTCCAGCAGCACCTTGCCGCCTTCCAGGGCGGTGAGGATGCAGTCGTAGTTGCCGCCCGGCAGGCGCACATCATGCAGGCGGATGCTGGCATCCACGGCCGGCAACTGCTGCAGTGCTTCACCCAGCACACCAGGCAGCGGCAGTACTTCGGTCAATGGCCGGCCGGCAAGCCGTTCACGGCCCATCGACAGGGCTTGCTCCGCGGCGCCGTTCATCAGCACAACAGCATGGTTTTCGTCCAGCCGCACTACCGCGGTATCCAGCAAATCCACGGTGCCGGTCCAGCTGGTGCCAACTACCCGGGCTGGGGAAGTATTTACAGTCTGCTGGAGGGCGGCGTTTTCCAAGCTCAGTTGTTCCGGATGGAAGCCTGGTGGACATAAAAGGTGACGGTGTCTGTGTTCACCAGCGGGCGGCCTTTGTCATCCACGATGGTAGCGCTGACGGTATGCGCACCCCGGTCCAGCGTCACGCCCATCATGTTTTCGCCACTGGCCGTCTGGGCCGAACCATCGATATTGAAGCGCACACTCAGGCCTTCCCGCAGTGGCTCGCTGCTTTCCCATGCCAAAACCACCGTGTTGGCCGTGCCCCAGAAAGTCTCTTCCGGCTCAGGGCGGGTGATGCGGAAATCGCTGTAGATTCTGCGCAGGTCCTTGCGTGAGAGTTCCGTATCTTCTTCCAGCGGATCAGTTGCAACAGCCTGCTGGGCATCTTCATAATCGGTAGTGACCACCGACAGTTCAGGCAAATCCATGGGCGGCGTGCCATCACCGGGGGCCTGGTCGGTGTAGGTGATATTGCCGTCCTTGTCGACGATTTTGTAAATCTGTGCGTGTGCGTTCAGGCAGAAGAACAACGCCAGCAAAATGCCGAACGCAATGCCTGAGGATCCGCCGTTTTTCAGTACTCTTTCCATGAGCCTGCTCCTTTTCCGGGTTGAACCATTACCCCGCCAGACAGCGGGGTAATGGAAAAAACCGGGGCGAGAAAACATGCTCAACAGCGGTACTTCTGCTCTGCGCCCCGGTGGTTTACAGAGAATAGTACATATCAAATTCAACCGGGTGAGTGCTCATCCGGAAGCGCGTGACCTCCGCCATCTTCAGCTTGATGTAGGCGTCGATCAGGTCATCATCGAACACGCCACCGGCCTTGAGGAAATCCCGGTCCGAATCCAGGCAGTCCAGCGCCTGGTCAAGGCTGTGACATACCGTTGGAATGTCCTTGGCCTCTTCAGGTTCCAGGTCATACAAATCCTTGTCCAGCGGAGAACCCGGGTCGATCTTGTTCTTGATGCCATCCAGGCCGGCCATCATCATGGCGGCGAAGATCAGGTAAGAATTGCCGGCCGGATCACCGAAGCGCACTTCGATACGTCGGGCCTTGGGATTGCTTACGAACGGAATACGGCAGGAAGCAGAACGGTTGCGGGCTGAGTAGGCCAGCATCACCGGCGCTTCAAAACCGGGCACCAGGCGCTTGTAGCTGTTGGTGGTGGAATTGGAAAACGCATTGATGGCGCGGGCATGCTTGAAGATGCCGCCGATGTAATGCAGGGCGGTTTCAGACAGGCCGCCGTAACCGTCACCGGTGAACAGGTTGGTGCCGCCCTTGGACAGCGACTGGTGCACGTGCATGCCGGAACCATTGTCACCGACAACCGGCTTGGGCATGAAGGTGGCGGTACGGCCCGCGGCATGGGCCACGTTCTGCACCACGTACTTGAGCATCAGCACTTCGTCGGCTTTTTTCGTCAGGGTGGAAAACCGCGTGCCGATTTCGCACTGGCCGGCCGTTCCCACTTCATGGTGATGCACCTCAACCACCTGGCCCAATTCTTCCAGTACCTTGCACATGGTGGCGCGAAGGTCATGCAGCGAATCCACCGGGGGTACAGGGAAATATCCGCCCTTGACCCCTGGACGATGGCCGGTGTTTCCGCCCTCGTATTCAGTCTGTGAATTCCATGCGCCCTCTTCCGAATCGATGCGGTAGGAACAACCATGCATGTTCACATCAAAACGCACATCGTCGAAGATGAAAAACTCGGGCTCGGGGCCAAAATACGCGGTGTCAGCGATTCCGCTGGCAACCAGGTAGGCTTCAGCCCGCTTGGCCAGGGAACGCGGGCAACGGTTGTAGCCTTCCATGGTGTTGGGCTCCAGCACATCGCAACGGAGGATCATGGTCTTGTGATCGGAAAACGGATCCTGCACGGCGGTTTCGATGTCCGGCATCAATACCATGTCCGATTCATTGATGCCCTTCCAGCCGGAGATGGATGAGCCGTCAAACATCTTGCCTTCTTCAAACATGTCTTCGTCAACTGCGCTCACGGGCAGGCTGACGTGCTGTTCCTTGCCTCGGGTGTCGCAGAACCGCAGGTCCACGAACTCGTAATCTTTTTCTTTAAGGGTTTTTAAAACTTTTTCAGCGCTCATGT
>CBFGWJ010000336.1:0-3432 GCA_965652335.1 uncultured Gammaproteobacteria bacterium
AGGACAACCGCTTTGTAACGATGCTCCGCTGGCAGGTTTAGATTTCCGGCGGGTTTCCCGAGGCCGTCTTCAGGGTGGTGTGCATGCCTGTACCCGGCCTGGCAATAGTGGGCAATGCCGCTCCAGGCGGAAGCGATTTCCTATCCGTCCGGCCAAGCCGGGCGGGGATGCAGCGCAGCGACCGCCAGTTGTGGCCTGTAACAGCCAAATGCAGTCAGTTGAAGGGATAACGCTCCAGCACCTCCGGCCCCAGCGCCTCCTTTAAAGGCCCCAGCCAGTGCTCATAGTTGCGCCACTGCTCCAGCCCGGAGCGATAGATCGGCTGCCGTACCTGCTCGGAGCTGGGCGTGCGAACGCTGCGCTCGGTCTGGTGAAATTGCAGACAGGCCTGGTCAAACGGCAGGCCGCAGAAATCCAGGATACGCCGCACCTGGCTTTCCAGGTCGGCCACTACATCCTCGTACTGCACCCGCAGCACATGGCCCGGCAGCACCCGGTCCCAGTGGTCCATCAGCTCCACATATTCACGGTAGTAGTTGCCGATGGATTCCAGGCCGTAGGAGAAATTCTGGCCCTGACCGAACAATTGCTTGAAGCCGCTGAAACAGCAGGACAGCGGATGCCGCCGCGCGTCGATTATTTTGGCGTTGGGCAATATCAGCCGGATCAGGCCGATGTGAAAGAAATTGTTGGGATTCTTGTCGATGAAATACGGCGCGCCCTGGCGGAACACCCGGGTCTGCTCGATGAACTGCTCGCCGAAGCGCCGAAACAAGTCCGCATCGAGTTCCATGAGGTTATGCGGATAACGCGGCGTGTCACCCGGCTCGGCTTCCAGCCCGTATGATCCGCCCCTCAGCCGGTGCGCCAACGCAATGATATTGGGTAACTCGTGGGTGCCGTCCACCAGCGGGTGGGAGGCGAGGATCTGCTCCAGCAAGGTCGAGCCGGCACGTGGCAGGCCGACGATGAAGATCGGGTCGCGCGCCGGGCAGCCGGCAATGTCACGTTCAAAAAGTCCGGCGGAGCAGGCGCTGATCTGCGCTTGAGTTCGAATGTTCAGGTGCGTGCTCGAATGGCCGGTGGTCCTCGCTTTCAGTTCGTTGCCAAGCGCATAGTATTTGAAGGACTCATTGAATACCTTGCGATCTTCCAGCGCCTTGCCCAGCGCGAAGCAGAAATGGATTCGGTCTTCCGGCGAGATGTTCGCCGAGGATTCCTGTTCACGCATCCGACTCAGTTCCGCATCACTGAACCGGTAGGTTTTGGTATTGGCCAGCGACCAGTACGCATCGCCGTGATCCAGCTTGATGCGGCAGGCCTCCTGATAGCAGGACACGGCCTCGTCCAGCCTGCCCACGGTTTTGCAGGCATGTCCGCGCATCACCCGGATCGCCACTTGCCGCGGGCTGGCCTGCAATACCCGGTCGTACAGCTGGATGGCTTCCTCCTGGCGGCCCAGGCCGGCAGCGGCATTGGCCTGAAGCGAGATGTAAGCCAGGTTGTCCGGGTCAGTAGCAACCAGGGTTTCGGTGATCGCAAAAGCCTGCTGGAACTTCTGCATCTTCAGCAGCAGGTTGGCGAAATCGTACTGCACTCGATGATTGCCCGGCTCGAATTCCAAGCAACTTTCCAGCAGGAATTCGGCATCCGACAGCACGCCGAGCTCGCTGCCGATGGTGGCCAGAAGGCGCATCGCCTCGATGTCATGCGGGTGTTGCCGAAGGTAGTGGCGGCACAGGCGTTCGGCTTTGTAGTAGCGGCCCTCGTGAATCATGCTGGTGACGCTCAGCAGTTCGCGCGGCAGCGATTGCAGGCTCTCAAACTCACGGCCGGCCGCTTCACTGCGCTGGTACTGGCCGGTCTCGAGGTAGAGTTTGGCCAATTTGTTCCAGCTCGCGGGCAATGCGGGATTCAGCCGGACTGCCTGCTCAAAGGCTGCGGTCGCGGCAGCAGCCTGCCCCTGCACCAGCAGGCTGTGACCGCGCTCCTGCCAGGCGCGGCCATGACCAGGCCGTAGTTCAAGTAACTGGTCCAAACTCTCCAGCGCCGCCTTGACTTTGCCCTGATACCGCCTGGCCACCGCCAGCGTATACAGCGCATCCGCTTGGGCAGCGTCGTCCGGATGAGCGGACAGCGCCCGCACCAGCAGTGCCTCAGCCTGGCCGAACTTTCCCGCCTGCACACGCCGGGTCGCCTGTTCGGCCACCTCGGCCAATCCGGACATGTTTGCCTGCGTTTCCGCGGAAACCTTCGTCATGGTTCCGACCATACAATAAAAAGCGACGGCCGCGGGAATAGATGGCAGCCGGAAGAAAAAAGGGCGGCCACGGGGGCCGCCCTGCGATCGGCCGTCCTGATATTGCTTTGAACCATCGCGCGATGGCTACTGGTAATCGTAGGAGAATCTCACCCCAATGGTACGTGGGCGGTTGGTGGCCACGCTGGGCACCCAATCGGCGGCATTGATGTTGACGATGGCCCGTTCGTCAAAGGCATTGTCCACGAAGAGCTCGGCGCTCCACTGGTCCTTGCGCACCCCCAGGCCGAGATTCACCAGGGTGTAAGCGTCCTGCTTGTAGCGCGCGGCCTTGAAGCGGGTGTCGCCATTGCTGTCCACCGCCACAAAGCTGCTGTCCACCACCGAGGCGAGGTCATCGCCTTCCAGCGGGGTGCCGCAGAAGCCGCCCTCTTCCACAATGCCGAGGCCGGTGCGATTACCGGTTACCTGGGCCGTGACATCCTCGATGAAATAAGCGTTGCAGGTAGAAAGAGCGCGGCTGTCGCCAGTGTAAGTCACCGCGCCGCGCACATAGCCATCGGCGCCAAAGGCATCCAGCGGGAATTCGTAAGTGGCGCGCAGGTTGCCGGAAAAGTCGGCCGTCCAGGGCAGGCGGCTCCCCACCGGCACCACAATGTCATTCAGTTGCTGGTTGATGCGCGTGAACTCATTGTCGACGAACGTCACCGCGCCATTGATGGTGAGGCGGTCGGTGGCCAGCCAGGAGAAATCCGCATCCAGGCCTTTCACCTCGGCGTCGCCGACGTTTTCCATGAACACCAGGAAAGCAACATTGGCCGGGTCGAAGCGCGACATCTGCAGGTTGTCGATTTCCGAGTAGTAGGCAGTGGCGTTAAGACGCAGGGTGCGATCGAGGAAATCGCCCTTCATGCCGATTTCGTAGTTGGTCAGCTCGTCGGTTTTGGTTACCGCCGGCACCAGGAAACCTTCATACACACCGGCCTGGTTGGCGGACGGCTGGCCGGCGTTGCGGTTGGAGGTCTGCGGCCGGTAGCCCTCGGAATACGCTCCGAACAGCATCAGCGTATCCGTCACGTTCCACTTCAGCGTGCTGCGGAAAATGGTGTCGGTCTGGTTGATCACGCCATCGGCGCCCAGGCCTTCCAGCGTGAAAGAGCCATCGGCCACGC
>CBFGWJ010000337.1:0-3427 GCA_965652335.1 uncultured Gammaproteobacteria bacterium
TGCCAGGAGTGGTGCCATTCCAGGACAGGCTGGTCCACGTGGGGTTGCTGCCCTGGGTCGGATTGGCATCCTTCAGTGAGGATACCAGGCTGCCGTTGCTGGCATAACCGGAGCCGATGTAGGTCCGGAACCCGACATCATAATCACGCACGCTCCATACCACGCCGCTGGTGGTTGAAGTCAATCGTGTACCACCGGAATAGGGGTCATTGGAGCTGGTGAGATAAGCATAACTGCCCGCCGATGGATTGGCGTTGGCGCGCACGAGGATGGCGTACATGGTGCCCGAGTTCACGTTCAGGGGCGTGTCGAATATGGCCTTGAAGAACTGCCCGGTAGCGCTCGAAAACCCCGGAATCGTGGCCGTCGCCAGGTCGTTACCCGTTGGCGCGCCTCCATCAGTGGCGCGAATGCTCACAGTGATATCAGGGGTGGTGCCAGTGCAACTGTTACAGAACAGGCGGATATCGACGGCGCTGAGTGGTCCGGATTGGCCGGCAGTAAAGGTCTGGCCGAACCAGTGATAGGAATGGAAGGTGAAGCCGGTGGCCGAGAGGCTGACATTCTGCTGGTCGATGCTGTCGCTGGGCGCCAGCACCACATCCCCGGAGGACAACACCGCGACGCTGGACGGGCTGCCTTGCAGGAAATCAGCCTGCGTGTCATCCACTGAACAGCTTTCGGCGGCTGCAGCGCCAACACTGAACAACAGCGATGCGGCTGAAACCGCCATCCAAGCCAACTGTCGCTTCAGGTTGCCATGAATGCCGGTTGAGCGGAGAGGAGCGCATGCTGCACTCCCAGTCCGGGTAACCCTGTGATCGATTCGCTTCCTGCTCATCGCCATCTTCCTTGATAGTTTGTGTCGGCTCTGCACCCGTGCATCGCCACAGTCGTTCCTCGACTGTTTACGCCCATTGAGCCGGGCCAGCCTGGTGGATGGGGTTTATCCGGCCCGAGGTACTGAAACCTGGCCGGAGCTTGCTGTTATGATTACCCCTGTTCAGGCCCTGCCATGAGGCCCTTGTCACCACTTCACCACCCAGCTGGCAGTTTCCGGTAATTTGCTGAGCAGTGCCGTAAAAAACTTTCGAATATCTTATGCTTACCGGATAGTCCTGTCTATAGCTTCCGGTCTGTCAAATATTACAGACAGCCCATGAATTACAGACATTGCATGAGTTACAGGCATCGCATGCGGCGGGACAATGAGGCTGCCAGCAAAGCCGGATTCTGGCCCACCAGGTCTGGACTCGACTGGCGGACCATGAACCAGAAATAGTTGCCCGCCGCTGAGGGGCAGGCAAAAAACAGGGCAACTTCCAGTCCGGCGCCATTCGAGGCAGCCAACCAGATGGCTAAGGGGTCTTGCTCGCGCACGATGCTGCCCTCCGCAACCAGATTCTGGCTTGCGAGGTTGCCCTGTAACACCTGCGCTCGAAGGTCGGCGCCGGGCAGGTAATTGTCTTCCACGGCTTCCAGGGTGAACCGGTCCTGTCCTTCACCCCAGGCGAGCTCCGCGAGGGTTTCAACCGTGAAATCCACCGAACTGCCGGGCTCGCCGGTCTGGCGGGTCTGCCACCAGCTCGAATCGACACTGCTGAACGGTGCCTGGGGGTTGGCGGCGATGCTGAGATCGATGCCATGAACCAGCAGGGCAGAATCCGTCACCTCAATCATGCTTTGCAGCGGAACTTCCAGTTTTGCCCCGTCCACAGGCCGCACGATCGATTTCAACAATGCCTTGCTGTCACCGGTAAACAGGCTGCGCGGCGTGGTGAACTCGATTTTTGGATGGTCGTCGGTGTTGCTGCCGGCACCGGCGACAAAACCGGCCAGCGATTCACTTGAAACCAGGTATTGCTGAATCAGCCGGGTTATGGTGCCAAAGCCGGCCCGGCTCAATTCCGCCGACAGCGAAGGGTCCGCGTATGCGTGCTGGACGCGCTGCAGGTCAAGGCCATTGAGGGTGTCAGAACCGATCATGACCAGGTCGCCGGTTTGGGTATTCCACACGGTCACGTAACGAAAGACGCTCAGGAAATCTCCCAGCACCGTTTTGACATCGCTTTCCGATACCGCGTAGATATTGAACCACTGTGCCATGACCCCGTCTGCCGACAGTTTCGATTTCATCAGGCGGAAGAAATCGACCGTAAACAGGTTGGATACCCCGCTGATTCCCGGGTCGCTGGGCTGCGAAATGATCAGGTCCCAGGTCCCGTCAGTGGCCAGCGCGTAATTGCGCGCATCCGCGGCGACGAGTTCAACCCTGGGGTTCTGCAACACGTGATGGTTGTCCGCGGCAAAGAAACCGGCGGCCTCGATGACTTCCGGCGAGATTTCCAGGACGGTGATCTGCCCGATTTCCTCGTGCAGGGCCAATGAGCCTGCCGTGATGCCGCTGCCAAGGCCGATGACCATGGCATTGCGTGGTTCCGGGTGCATCAGGGCCGGAATCTGCCCCAGGCCGATCTGGGTGGGCAGGTTGGAACTATTGGAGGCCTCCAGCCGGCCATTGATGGCCAGGCTTTTCTGCTCGCCATCGAAGATTACCGCCACGATCCCGTCAATTCCTTCCTGGTAGTACAGCAGGCGCTCGCCCGCCGGTGCGTCCAGCGTTCCCTGTTGCTGCAGCAGCCTGAGCCTGGCTTCAGGCGCATAATAAGCCCCCATGGCCATCTGGTAGCGGTTCCAGCCAGGCGTGACCGCCACCGCAGCCACCAGCAAGGCCGCGGCGGCCGCCACCACCAGAGGACGCCGGGTTTTTCCGGCCAACAGCAAGCTCGCAGCCACCAGCATGTAGAGGCCACCTGCCAGCAGCAGGCTGTAGTGGACACCCAGTGCCGGCAGCACCAGCAAACCGCCCAGCAACGCTCCCAGCACCGTACCGAGCGTATTGACGGCATAGGCTTTTCCGATGTCGCGTGCGGCTCCTCGCAGGGAACCGGCCCAGAGCACCGCCAGCAGCGGGAACAAGGCCCCCATCAACAACGTAGGAATGGTCATGACCAGGAACGACAACAACAGCATGAACAGCTGGTAATCACCGAATTCCTGCACCCAGCCAGCCTCATAACCGCGCAGGAACCATTCCGGCAACCGGGCGATCAGCGAAAGGCTCAACAGGATGAAGATGCCGGTCGAGAATGCCAGCCCGGATGCCAGCCTGAACCGTTCCCCGGTTGCCTGAGCACGGCTCAGCCATATGCTGAACACCAGGCTGCCCAGGCCAATGCCGGCCAGGAAGGCGGTCAGCGTGATGGTGAAGGCATAAACGCTGCCACCCACCACCTGCACCATGGCGCGAATCCAGGCCAGTTGCGTGAGCAAGGCCGCAAAGCCGGCGATGGCAAAGGCCGGCAGCAGGACGAATTTCCGCACCCCTTCCAGTGCGGACACATCCGCTCCGTTGCCAGCGGTTGCG
>CBFGWJ010000338.1:0-3412 GCA_965652335.1 uncultured Gammaproteobacteria bacterium
CACGGAACAGGAAGCCATAGCCCTGGCCAACGCAACCGAATATGGACTGGCTGCCTACTTCTATGCTCGTGACCTGGGGCGCGTATGGCGCGTGGCTGACGAGCTGGAATACGGCATGGTGTGCATCAATGATGGTATTCTGTCCACCGAAACGGCCCCGTTCGGCGGCATGAAAGAGTCCGGAACCGGCCGCGAAGGCTCGAAGTACGGTATCGAGGAATTTATTGAAATCAAGTACCTCACCATGGCCGGGTTGAACTCGTGAGGCGTGGTTGATGTCACTTGTTTACCTGGGCAGGAGTAACCGCAAAATGAACAGATGGATTGCTTTAACCGTTGTTGCCGTACTGTTGTTCCCCGCCAGCCTCTGGGCTGACAAGACGGCCGGGCAGGGCCTGGACGACGCCACCATCCAGACCGAAGTCAAAGCCAAACTGCTGGGTGATGATTTCTTCGGTGGTTCGGGAATCAACACGGAGGTTCGCAAGGGCGTGGTCCAGCTGGGCGGTTTCGTCGATGACAAGGCGAAAGCTGACCAGGCCGCCTCAGTCGCCGCCAATGTGGATGGCGTCAAGCTGGTGGATAACCAGCTGCATCCGCGGCAGGGCAAGGCCACCATGGGGCAGAAGCTGGATGACCGGACCATCACCACCAAGGTCAAAGGCAGCATCGCCGACGCAGACTTTGGCGATGCTGTGAAAGTCAACGTGGACACCTACAACGGCGTGGTCTTGCTGACCGGTTTCGTGGATACGACGGCAAAGAAAGACACCGCGGGAACACTGGCCTCCAACGTGGCCAACGTAAAGAGCGTGATTAACGGTATCTACGTACTGGATTGAAGCCGGCATCACGGGCAGCAAACCGCAGGCTGCGGCATATCCGCGCACGCCTGGAAGCGGCTGAAATCAAAACCCGGGAAAGGCCCAGGTGTATCCGTCACCCGGGCCTTTTCATTTTTCGCCCTGACCTCAGGCCACAACCGCCACGGCCTCCCGCCGGGGTGAACGAAGCGCCGTGATCAGCGGATCCGGGCGGCCAACCCCTGGCCTCAATTCACTTCCCAGCCCCAATCCCCGTCCCGGGGTTCGCACCGCGGCAGGATTCCTCTATGATCGGACCCCTCCCAACCACAACCGCGTACCTGCACAAATGACTTCACTGGATATCGACTTTGTCCGCTCCCAATTTCCCGCTTTCAGCGAAGCTTCGCTGCGGGGCTTCGCCCACTTTGAAAACGCCGGCGGGTCTTTCGCCTGCGCACACGTGGTTGACCGCCTCAACCGCTTCTATCGAGAGACCAAGCTGCAGCCGTACTACGTGTTCGAACCATCCAGGACAGCCGGGCAACTGATGGACCAGGCGCGCCAGCGGTTGGCCGCCTGGATGAACGCAGCCCCGGGCGAAATCAGTTTCGGCCCGTCCACTTCACAAAACACCTATGTGCTGGCCCAGGCCTTGCGCCAGCACCTCGAGCCGGGAGATGAGGTGGTGGTGACCAACCAGGACCACGAAGCCAACATCGGCGCCTGGCGGCGGCTGGCGGACGCGGGCATGGTGGTCCGCGAGTGGCAGATTGATCCCGCAACCGCGGAGTTGAGCACCGAGGGCCTGAAAAAGGTGCTGAGCGAACGAACCCGTGTCGTGGCATTCACTCACTGTTCCAATGTGGTGGGCAGCATCAACCCGGTCCGCGAGTGGGTGGATATCATCCATTCCGCCGGCGCCTGGGCCATGGTGGACGGGGTTTCGTTCGCACCGCATGCACTGGCGGACATGAAGGAACTGGGTGTCGATGCCTATTTCTATTCGCTGTACAAGGTGTACGGGCCGCACCAGGGCGTCATGTACCTGCGGCCGGAGCTGAATGAAACCCTGCCCAACCAGGGGCATTATTTCAACGCCGAAAAACCGACCTACCGCTTCACGCCGGCCGGCCCGGATCACGCCCAGGTGGCCGCTGTGAATGGCGTCATGGATTACCTCGAGGCGGTATATGCTCACCACTTCGACACCGCTGCGCCGCCTGTCGAACAGGCACGGGCGGTGAATGGGCTGTTTCGCGAACAGGAATCCGGATTGCTGCAGCCCCTGCTGGACTTTCTGGACCAGCATCCAAGGGTGCGGCTGGTCGGCCGCAGGCAGGCGACGGGGCGGGCGTCAACGGTTGCGTTCACCGCCGACGGGCTTTCCTCCGCCGGCATCGGCCAGGCCCTGGCGGATCGCCGCATCGGCGTGGGCGTGGGTGATTTCTATGCCCGCCGCCTGGTGGAAACCCTGGGCATCGACCCGGCCGATGGCGCTGTCCGCCTGTCCTTCGTGCACTACACCCACGCCGATGAAATGATGCGGCTGATCGATGCGTTGGGCGAGGTACTGCAATAGGGCCGGTCAGGCAGAATCCACGGCCTACAATCCGGTTATCACTTCCGCATAAATCTCGATGGCATCCCAGAGGTTTTGCAGCCGGATGTTTTCATTTTCACCATGCTGGTTGTTGTCGTGATTTGCGATCGGCAAAGTGAGAATCGGAGCGCCGACACCCTCGTCAATCACATACAGCGGCAGGCTGCCGCCCATCGTGGGAAGCTGGATCAGCTCATCATCCGACCATTCCTCAATGATTTGCGCAACATCCCGGGCGATGGCCAGGTCCATCGGCGCCCGGTAGGCCGGATAACCGGCTTCACTCCAGTCCAGCCGGGCAATGCGCGGGTGCTCCGCGCGAAGCTCCGCGGTGGGAGCCTCGTAGGTAATGTGGTAGCCCATCAGCCGGATGTGCTGTTCGATCACCGAGCGCAGGTGTTGCGGCGTCTGGTTGGGTACCAGCCGCAGGCCAATGGAGGCAGTGGCGGAAGTCTGGATGGCGTTGCGCGAGGCCTCGCCCACGTCGCCGGAACGGATGCCGCGCAAATTCATGGCCGGTCGCAGCAGGGCCACTTCCAGGCGGTCGCGGGTTTCGGGCTTGCCGAAGCCCAGTTCCTTGGCGAGCTCGGGGCCGATGTCCGGTGCTGCCTCGATGGCCTCGAGCTCGCGGATGGAGGGTTCGACGATCTCGTCGTGGTAACCCGCCACCAGGATGTTGCCGCGGGGATCACGCATGCTGGTCACCAGCTCCAGCAACAGCATGATCGGGTTGGGCGCCCAGTTGCCGTAATGGCCGCTGTGCAACGGGCGGTTGGGGCCGTAGACCGTCAATCCGAATCCGTAAGCGCCGCGCACCCCGTAACTGAGCAAGGGGCGGCGGCTCTGGTGTACCGGGCCGTCACAGAACAGCCAGAGATCCGCGCCCAGGAGTTCCTTGTGCTTTGCCAGCATGACTTCCAGGTGTGGCGAACCGGCTTCTTCCTCGCCTTCAAAGAACAGCTTCAGGTTCACCGACAGCGGGACTCCGGCCGCATCCAGCGCATCG
>CBFGWJ010000339.1:0-3409 GCA_965652335.1 uncultured Gammaproteobacteria bacterium
CTGGTTTCCGGGCCGGACCCCGATGACCTGGACTTTGATACCGCATCCGCCTTTGCCATTGCCGGCAAGCTGATTCCCGACCACCGCCCGCACCCCACCGGGTCGACGGAAAACAGCCGGGTGAAAGCACGCATCAGCGCCGAGCTGCAGGATTACGGCTACCAGGTGATGGAACAGAACGAAACCTGGTGCACCGACTTCAGCCCCGGCTGCAGCCGGGTGCAGAACCTGTATGCCATCAAGTCCGGCAGCCGGCCGGATGGCGATGCCATTATGCTTACCGCGCACTACGACAGTGTTCCCGGCACGCCCGGCGCCGGTGATGACATCGCCGGCGTGGCCGCCATGCTGCAGATCGCGCGCGAGCTCAGCCAGGCAACCACCCTGCGCAATGACGTGATCTTCCTGTTCGCCGACGCCGAGGAAACCGGCCTGCGCGGCGCCATGGCATTCGCCGAAGGCCATCCGCTGATGCAGCGGGTGAAACTGGTGATCAACCTGGAAGCGCGCGGCGCCAGCGGGCCCAGCGCATTGTTTGAAACCAGCGCCGGCAACGCCAGGCTGGTGCGGGAATTCGCTGCCGTGGCGTCACGCCCCGTGGGCACCTCGCTGATGTACGAGGTGTATCGGAAAATGCCCAACAACACCGACCTCACCATCTACAAGAAGGCCGGGGCGATGGGCATGAACTTCGCCTTTTCCCGCAGCGCCGCGCTGTATCACTCCGCGCGTGATGACCTGCAGCACCTCAGCCAGACCAGCCTCGGCCACCACGGCGACAACATGCTGCAACTGGTGCGGCGCTTCGCTGATCTGGACATGGCAACGCTGCAAACCTCCGGCGATGCCACCTACCTGGATGTGGCCGGACGCTACCTGCTGAGCTGGCCCAATGCCATCAACCTTCCCGCGGCGCTGGTGGTGATCGCCGTGTTGCTGGTTCTGGGTGTGCGGGCCAAAGCCTGGTCGTCCGCCGCGACCTGGCGTTCCTGCCTGGCGGTTGTCGTGCTGGTGCTGCTCCATGCCGTGGTTGGCTGGCTGCTGTCATTCCCGCTCGGCATCTGGCCGGGCTCCCATGCGCTGGACCATCCCTACCCCCTGCCCGGCACGCTGGCGCTGCTGGCGGCCAGTGTATTCACCACGCTGCTGGTCGCCCGCTGGCAAGCCCGCCGGGTGGATGCGCGCTCGTTGCTGCTGGCCTGCTGGCTGGTGCAGGCGGTGCTGGCCGCGGTGCTGGCCTGGATGTTGCCCGGCACCGCCTATTTCTTGCTGCTGCCCGCCGTGGTGTTCACCGTGCTGTGTGTTGTTGAGCACGTGTTGCGTCCCACGCAGTTTCCTGCCGTTGCGGCCTGGGTGGGCGCGGTGCTGGCAGCCTGGATGGCGGTGTACCACTTCATCTTCCTCGATGTCCTGAGTTACTTCCATTTGGCTTACCTGAAAACCGCGGTGCTTGGCCTGGGCAGCATCGCAGCCCTGCCGCTGGCCGCACGGGCCTGCTCGGCGCGCCCGGCGCGTGGCGGCCTGCTGCTGGCGTTGGCGGGTGTTGCCGCGCTGGCGCTGGTGGGCTATTTCGTTCCGACCCATACCGCGGATACGCCACGTCCGGTGAATATTGCCTACCAGCAGATCGAGCACAGTGGCGAAACCGGCCTGCCGGGAATCAACTTGCCGGAGCGTTCCCACCAGTGGCGCATGTTCACCTTTGGCGCGCCGGACAAGGACTATGCCGCAGCCGCCGGATTCCCGGAAGAGATTTCCAGCTTCAAGCGCTTTGGCTTGCGCGAATCGGCGGCCTACCTGCAACCCGCCACCGACCTGCGCCTGACCGCGCCGCGGCTGCGCATCGACTCGGACACCACCAGCAGTGATGGTGATGCCGATGCCGAAAGTGAGGGCGGTGGTGAAGGCGCTGTGCGCACGATCACAGGAACCCTGCAGGCCGGCCGGTCCGGACCCATCCTGGCGTTGACCATGGCTCCGGGCACGCCACTGCGGGAACTGAAGGCCCTGGACAAGACGCTGATTACTGCTGACACGTATCAGGCAGACAAGGGTGCGATCGCCACCTTTGCCGGACTGGGTTCCAGTCCGGTTGCTTTCGAAGTGCGGGTTCAGGCCGGCCAGGAATTCGCACTGGTCGTAACCGAGCTGTCAGAACTGCCCGATGACCCCAAAGGCCGGGAGATGGTGGGCCTGCGCCCGGACAATGCCGCGCCAATTCACTTCTCCGACCATGCTGAAGTCCAGCATCACTACCATTTCTGAATTCGATATCAAGGACCCGCCCATGCCGCTTGATTCCACGCCCTACAAAATTCCCCGAAACCTCGTCTCACGGGCCATCTCGTTTGAGAACCCCACCGGTGAGGCCGGCGCGGGCGCGCGGGAAGCCAGCCCGCTGGGTGTGGGCCGCAAGGGTTCCGCGGTTCGCCATGTGCATGATGGCGAAACCATCACGCTGGCCGATATCGAAGGTTGCGGCACCATTCGGCATATCTGGCTGACCACCCACAACAAGCCCGTACTGCTGCGCGGCTCGGTGATACGGATTTTCTGGGAGGGCCAGGCCCATCCCGGCGTGGAGCTGCCGCTGGGCGAGTTCTTCGGTTTCGCCAACGGCCAGTGCCGGGCGTTTGAATCGATCTATCATTCCGCCAGCAGCACCAAGGGCATGAACTGCTGGATTCCCATGCCCTTCCTGAAAGGCGCGAGGATTGAATTCAGCAACCGTTCCGGCCACCGCCTGCCGTTGTTCTACCAGGTGGATTACACGCTCGGCGATGAGCACGCGCCGGATGTGGGCCGGCTGCATGCCTCCTTCCGGCGTGAGAGGCCGACGCAGCTGGGGCACGATTTTGAAATCCTGCCGGAGCGCGAGGGCCGCATCCGTTATCTGGGTACGGTGCTGGGCGTGCTTCCTGAGTCGCCGCTGTGGTGGGGCGAAGGCGAGATGAAAACCTTCATCGATGATGACGCCGGGTTTCCCACCATTGCCGGCACCGGATCCGAGGATTACGTCGGGCATGCCTTTGGCATCCAGGACGAATCTTTCCTGCACAATGGTTGCAACTTCCGCGAAAAAGCTGACGATGCCGACACCGGCATGGTGTCGATTTACCGCTGGCACCTGGCCGACCCGATCTACTGCCAGCGCCGCATGCGCATGGTGATCCAGCAGATCGGCCACCGGCCCACCTACAGGGCCCGCACCATCGACGAATACAAAGCCGAGCTTTATGAGCGCTCGGACGACTGGTCCGCGGCGGCCTTCTGGTACCAGGCCGCGCCATCCGCGCCCCTGCCGCTCTTTCCCGATGCGGCACTCTGCCTGGCCGATGTACCGCAGCCCGAAGCGCAACCCGAAGCGCAGCCAGAGTTGCCACCGGCAACACCCGAACCCCCAGCATGA
>CBFGWJ010000340.1:0-3405 GCA_965652335.1 uncultured Gammaproteobacteria bacterium
GCCAGCAGGAGCCCCCAAGGCCTCCCGAGTACGGGCTGTGGCTTCCCGCCGGCTTGACTTTCCAGGGCGGTCTGCTTCAATGAGTCAAGGAGGCATGTTGCATGACGGCTGCCCGATGCTCGTTCAAGCGTTTCCTTTTTCTGCCGCGTGCGGCCGGGAATGCTGTGCGCGGACTGAGGGCGCTCCTTGCAGTCGCGGCCCTCTTGCTCAGCCCCTCGATCTATACACAGGCCTCGATTGCCGCTGAAGCACCGGAGCGAGCCAGCGCCGCCAGCCCCGATCCGATGACACCGATGGTGGTTGGCCCGCGAACGCTGGTGGGCAAGGCCAGCCTGGGCGAGAAGGCCGCCAGCAGCGTCATCGGCGGGCTGGTGGGCAGTGTGCTGGGCGGCTCGGGCAGCAAATCCCCACAACCGAAAACCCGTCGCGACCCCACGCGCAAGTCAGATTATCTCGCCTTTACCGCGGCGGCCATTGATACGGAAACCCGTGCACGCGCGCGCTGGACCGATGATGGCCTGCTGGTCAGTTCACGCATCGAGGATTCGCCGGGCAAAGGCACTTTCCAGGCCATTTTCCTGGAGAGTTGCGATGGCCGCCGGCTGTACCCGCAGCGCTTTGACATTTACGACCTGTGGAATGAATCCTCCATCAGCGTTTCCTGGTCCAAAACCAGCATGACCAATGGCCAGGTCACCAGCCGTGAAAGTGGTGGATGGAGTGACAACTGGTCGGACGAATTTGCCACATTCAATTCAGCAACTGGCGGCAACAACACAGCAGTGCCAGGCGCCTGGCAACAACTGGGCTTTGACCGGGCCCAGGGTGGTGTGCGACAGATTGGTGCTTATTTCGACCTGAGACCGGAAGATCTCGCGGCATTGGGCGAAACGGCGATGGGTGTCCATACCACGCGGCCGCTGGAAGACCCGGTCATCACCTCACCGGCGCAGTGGCTGCTCAATCCGGGCAGTGACCAGCTGCCTCAGCTCAGCACCACCACAGCGCAGCAGCGCTGGCAATTCAGTTCAGCCGTGTGTGAGCAGCAAGGCAGCGTGCTAGTTGCCGCGGCTGGTCAGCCAAACCCGGGCTCAGAGCCGTTTGAAGGGACTCCCCGCCCGCCCAGGGCCGGTGCCGCAGCTACGGATACCGCCAGTACCGGCCTGGTGCTGCCACCCGGCATCCAGGTCGTGAAAGTTACCGGCACCGGCCGCACCACCGGCCACATTGCCGACCTCACCATAACCAACACCGGTGACGAGCCGGCAAGTTTACCCGGCGCCGTGTTCTACGTTCCCTCCACCGGCGAATACCAGTCCTACGTGGGCCGGACCGGCCCAACCGCGGCCATTCCGCCGGGCGCCACGCAAACGGTTCCGGTAACCGGTTACTGTGGCGATGTGCACCGTCCGCCGGTGCCTGCCGGCGAGAGCCTGCCCCCGCCGGATACCTGGATCGTACCCACCGGCAATGTGCAGGGCATCGTGATTCCGGATCGCACAGGCTCCGCACCTCCGGGCCGAGCCCTGGTGCCCGGTACCGACACTGCCCTGCCCCGCGCCCTGGACAGCGACCAGGAGTCGCTTTTGGCAGCACCCTTGTTGCTGGCGGCCATGCTGGAAATCGAACGCAAGACGGACGAACTGCAGGCCAGCGGTGACCTGCAAACACCGTTCTCCGGCAGTCCGGACCGCGAGCGCGAAGCGGTCATCCAGCAAACCCTGTGGATCTACGCCGCTGAACTGGAAGGAGAGCCCTACACCCGCGAAGACTTCACCGCGCGCATGGAACAGCAGTATGAAGACCGCAGCGGTATTCCCATTACGGCAGCCAGGCCGGAAGAGCAGGAAAAACTGCAGCAGGGTGCGGATGACTTCTGGGACTCATTTGAACTGGTTGGCGTGGAAGCCAAGGTTCTGGCGAGCCCGGATGCCGCGGCCCCGGCCACGGGCCCCGCTGTGGACACTGAAGCCAGGCAAGCTCCCGTGCCCGGAGCGCCCACCGAAGTGGTGCATGATGGCTGCCCCGCCACCGAACATATCCATCACAGCCCGCGGCAGGTGAATGTCATTATCGCCAACTCCTATGGTGATGAAGACAGCCGCAAGAAAATTACCGATGGCATCAGGGCCGCGGTGGAATCGCAGGAGCCTGCCTACGTCACTTCCACACCGCCCGCCACCGCCTACTCGCTGTGGCGCGATGATGCCGTTGGCGGCATTTCCTCGGCCTACGCCAAGTCGGTGTTCCTGGAGGAAAACAAGCAAGATTGGGTCTGGAGCACTGACCCGCTGAAAACCGAAGCCAAAGGCACGGGCACCCATACCCTGTCCTTCAAGCCCGGGCCGCAATGCAAGGCCACGGTGGCCGGAGCCGGCCTGATGTGGATCAAGTCCTCATCGGAAGCTTTTGATCCGCTGGAGCGGAGCATCGAAGTGTTCCGTGCACTGGATGCCGTTAAGGAACTGTCGGTGAAATATGTGACCCGCAAACTGCCACCGGGCATAGACGAAGCCATCGAAGCCGGCGTGGAAGCCATCACTGACCCTGCCAGCGACACCTATGCCGCCGCCAGCGGCAACGCCACCCTCGTCGTCGGTGGCAGCACTGATGGCGGTGTCTCAGTCAATCGCGTGGTCTACAAGCGGAAGGACAAGGAAGACAAGGCCATCATCGGCGGTGGCGCCACGGTGAAGAAATTCTTTGCTTCCGATGTGCGGCCAAACTCACTGACCTCCAGGATCGATGCCAGCGTGGTCATGGAAGCGGGCGCTACCGGCAACGGTTTCGCCAAGGCCTACCTGGAATCGGTGTACGGCACCCTGCTGGTGGGTGTGTGCGAATGCCCTGCTGCGGATGGCACCACCATCAGCGTCAAATTGCTCACCGATGTGCAGATGTTCATTCGCACCGATGCCGCCAAGGGCGCCGTTGACGTGGCGCTGCGCGACTTGAAGGCCGCAGCGGACCGCATCAACCGGGACATCCAATCCGGCAAACAGGACATCGATGGCGCGGCGCTGAAAAAGCGTGCTGAAGCGGAGCTTCGCAAGTGGGGCGACGGCACCGCCGGCGAGCGATTCAAACCGGTTGAAGGCAGAAGCGCGGAGTCCTCACCCGGCACCTCACCCGGCAATTGAACGCGGCCATACACTCAGTCGGTGTGTTTTTGCCGATCCAGTTGCTGCCAACGCGACTCAAGGTTCCAGGGGTCTTGCCCGGCCAGCGTCGTGCCGTGACGGGTGGCCTGCTCATAACCATAAGCAGCCCGCAGCAACACCGGCTCGCTGAATGCCGTGCCCACGAATGAAACCCCGGCCGGCAGGCTTTTGATGCGCCCGGCCGGAACAGTGATGTGCGGATAGCCCGCTATGGCTGCCATGGAACTGGAACCACCGATGAAAT
>CBFGWJ010000341.1:0-3399 GCA_965652335.1 uncultured Gammaproteobacteria bacterium
GATCCCTTTGCGCTGCGGCGCCATGCCCTGGGGCTGGTGCGTATCCTGCTCGAGGCCCCGCTGGCCATCGCCCCATCCGCCCTGCTGGAACTGGCGGCGGAACAGTTTCACCAGCAGGGCCTGGAAATCAACGAAACTTTGCTGGCCGATGTCGAGGCATTTGTACTGGAACGCGCACGCAGTTATTTCCGCGATGCCGGCCTGGAAACCAACCTGATCAATGCAGCCATGGCCTCAGGCTGGAACAGCCTGCCCGACCTGGCGGCACGGATGGATGCGCTGCAGGGCTTCATGGGCCAGGAATCGGCCCTGAGCCTGGCCGCCGCCAACAAGCGGATCAGCAACATACTGCGCAAGTCAGAAAAGGAAGTTTCCAGGGAAATCGCGGAAGATAAGCTGGTTTTAGCCGAAGAAAAGCAGCTTTTTGCCGAAGTTCGCCAGGCGGAGGAAGCCCTTGCCCCGCTGCTGGCCAACGCAAACTACACCGCCTGCCTGGATGCCCTGGCCGGCTTGCGCCCGGTGGTTGACCGCTTTTTCGATGGCGTCATGGTCATGGACGAGAACCCGGAACTGCAGCGCAACCGACTTGCCCTGCTGGCGCGGTTGAAAGGCCTGTTTGACGGCATCGCCGACGTCTCGGTATTGGCATGAGCCGATCTGAACACGAACTGTTGCTGGTGAGCCGCGATGATATCCTCGCGATGATGAAAGAGGGCGAAGCCACCAGCATCGACCGGGTGTTCCGGCTGTTGGCCAGCCTGACCCGCCAGGGGTACCACCTGCTGGTCACCGCCCCACAGCCGGAGGAGTGGACCGGCGAGCACGGCAGCCCCGATGATGCGTTGTTCGGGCCCGAGAGCATTCGCAAGAAACTGTCCGATGCGGGCGGCAAGCTGGATGGGGTGTATTACGTGCGGCGATCCTTGCTGACCCAGCGTCGCAACCGCGAGGATGCACTGCAGGATATTCTCGCCCGCTATGGCGTGGCGGCGCAAAACTGCCTGCTGATCAGCTCCCACCGCAAATTCCTCGCCGCCGCTCGCGGCCTGGAATTCCGGACCAACCGCCTGAGCCGCGAAAACACGTTGCTGGACGCCCTGGAGCTCATGAGCCGGCAGGCCCTGGGCGAAGGTCCGGAAACCTGAGCTTCGCCCCGCCGCCTGAATCCGGTGCCAGGATTGCCCCAGAGCGTTATCCCCGAATCTTATCCCTGAGTCTTATCCCTGAGTCTTATCCCCGAACCACAGACTGAGAGCGTGGGGCGCTATACCCGCCGCGCGATCAGCCCACTGCGGACACTTACCTCAATCAAACATCCAGGTTGGTGACGTCCAGCGCATTGCGCTCAATGAAATTGCGCCGGGGCTCCACTTCATCGCCCATCAGGGTTGTGAAGATCTGGTCCGCGGCCACCGCGTCCTCGATGGTGACCTGCAGCAGGCGGCGCGTCTCCGGGTTCACGGTGGTATCCCACAGCTGTTCGGGATTCATTTCACCCAGGCCCTTGAAGCGCTGGATGCTGCGGCCTTTACGACTTTCCGCCATCAGCCATTCGTATGCCTGGCGGAAACTTTTCACTTCCTGCTCGGACTTGCCGCGAACCACTTTGGCATCGGCTTGCACCAGTCCATACAGGGTGTCCGCCAGGCGCCCGATCAGGCGGTACTCGGATCCCAGGAAGAACTCGCGCTTGATGCGCCGCGATTCGGTAACGCCATGGGTGAACTTGTTCAGCTGTAACTCGTACCCTTCTTCAGCGGGATTGACATCGATGCTGTACTGCACGCTGGCCGGGCTGGCCTGGTTGAGGCGTTCCGCCAGACCATTCGCCCACTCACGCGCCCTGGACTCATCCCAATCCAAAGAAAACCTTTCAGAATCAATGAGATAATCAAGAAACAGGGCGTCATGCCGTTGCGACAACCGTACGTTGGCCTGGGTGGCAGCCATGAAATCGCGCATCAGCTGTTCCAGCGCCGTGCCCTGCAACGGCGGCGCATCGGCTGAAAATACCAGGGCGGCATCATCCAGCGCGCGCGCCAGCAGGTAATCATTCAGCTCGGCATCATCCTTCAGGTACTGTTCCTGCTTGCCCTGCTTGATCTTGTACAGCGGCGGCTGGCCGATGTAGATGTGGCCGCGCTCGATCAGCTCACGCATCTGGCGGTAGAAGAACGTCAGCAACAGCGTGCGAATGTGGGAGCCGTCGACATCGGCGTCGGTCATGATGATGATGCGGTGGTAGCGCAACTTGTCCGGATTGAACTCGTCCCGGCCGATTCCGCAGCCAAGGGCGGTGATCAGCGTGCCGACTTCGGCGGAAGCAATCATTTTGTCGAAGCGGGCTTTTTCGACGTTCAGGATCTTGCCCTTCAGCGGCAGGATGGCCTGGTATTTGCGGTTGCGGCCCTGCTTGGCCGAGCCGCCGGCGGAATCACCCTCTACCAGGAAAATTTCCGACAGGGCCGGGTCCTTTTCCTGGCAATCGGCCAGCTTGCCGGGCAAGCCGGCGATATCCAGGACGCCTTTGCGGCGGGTCATTTCGCGCGCCTTGCGCGCGGCTTCGCGTGCGCGGGCTGCCTCAACGACCTTGGCGGTGATTGTTTTGGCTTCGGCCGGGTTTTCCAGCAGGAAATCGCGCAACATGGTGGAAACCACTGATTCCACTACAGATTTCACCTCTGAGGAAACCAGTTTGTCCTTGGTTTGTGAGGAAAACTTGGGGTCCGGCACCTTCACCGACAGCACGGCCACCAGCCCTTCGCGGGCATCATCGCCGGAGGTGGCAATCTTGTCCTTCTTGGCCAGGCCGGACTCTTCGATGTACTGGTTGACGGTGCGCGTCAGCGCAGCGCGAAACCCGGCCAGGTGCGTGCCGCCGTCCTTCTGCGGGATGTTGTTGGTGAAGCAGAACACCGCTTCCTGGTAGGAGTCCGTCCACTGCAGTGCGGCTTCAACCACCACCTTGTTCTGCTCATCGGTAAAGTGCATGACGGTTGGATGAAGCGGGTTCTTGTTGCGGCCCAGGTGCTCGACAAAGGACCGGATGCCGCCTTTGTATTCAAAAATGTCCTCCTTGCCGGTTCGTTCATCGATCAGCTCGATGCGTACCCCGGAATTGAGGAAGCTCAGCTCGCGCAGGCGTTTGGCCAGGATTTCGTAATGAAAAACCGGGTTGCTGAAAATTTCGCTGCTGGGCCGGAACCAGATTTTGGTCCCCGTCTTGTCGCTCTGTCCGGTGGCTTTCAGCGGTTCCTGTGGCACGCCCATGCGGTAAGTCTGGCGCCAGACGCTGCCATCGCGGCGGATTCGCAATTCCAGCTCCGAGGACAGGGCGTTGACCTCGGTCACGCCCACGCCGTGCAATCCGCCGGAAACCTTGTTCGTGTTGTGATCGTA
>CBFGWJ010000342.1:0-3384 GCA_965652335.1 uncultured Gammaproteobacteria bacterium
TCGCACTGCCCGTGCATGACGTCGTGTGCATTGCATCCGCCCGGAATGGATTCCGGATCTTCGCTGCGCTTCGTCCGGAATGACGCACTTAACAAAGGTTGCGCTTCGTCTGGAAGCACGTTCTCAACTAACTTGGTGGTGGCCGGAACGGTGGCCATAAACCGCTCAATCGATACCGTATTTCTTCAGCTTGTAGCGGAACGAGCGAAAGCTGATACCCAGAATTTCCGCGGCCTTGGTTTTGTTGTAACGGGCTTTTCTCAGCGCGTCCTCCAGCATCTGCTTTTCGATGTCCTCGATCACGGTGTCGAGGCTGCCGTCGCCGGCGTCGATATGTTCCACCGGCACGATACTGGGTTCCGCCGGTCCGCCCACGTGTTCCAGCATGAGGTCATCCGGCTGGATCACGCTGCCTTCGGCCATGGTGACGGCGCGTTGCAGGATGTTGATCAGTTCGCGCACGTTGCCGGTGTAATGATGGTTTTGCAGGGCTTCCATGGCGGCCGGTGAAATCTCCAGCGCTTCCTCTTCGTGCCACTGCTCGGTGATGTCCTGCAAAAAGTGTTTGGCCAGCAACGGGATATCCTCGCGGCGCTCCTGCAGGCTGGGCATGTGCAGCTCGATCACGTTCAGGCGGAAGTACAAATCGCTGCGGAACTTGCCGCTTTCCACCAGCGGCTTGAGGATCTGGTGCGACGCGCTGATGATGCGCACGTCCACTTTCACCTCTTCACGGCCGCCAATCGGCATCACGGCTTTTTCCTGGATTACGCGCAGCAGTTTTACCTGCATGTGCAGGGGCAGGTCGGCCACTTCATCCAGCATCAGCGTGCCGCCATCGGCCGCCTTGAACAATCCGTCCTTGTCGCCGCTGGCGCCGGTGAAGCTGCCTTTCTTGTGGCCAAAAAACTCACTTTCCATCAGTTCCGAAGGAATGGCGCCGCAGTTCACCGGAATGAACGGGCCATCGCCGCGCGGGCCGAGTTCATGGATCAGCCGCGCGGCCAGTTCCTTGCCGGAACCGGAGTCGCCGCTGATGAGCACCGGCGCCTGGCTGCGCGCCAGCTTGGCGATCATGGCCTGGCACTGGCGTATGGCGGCGGACTTGCCGATCATGCGGTCCAGTTGCGTGGGCCGGCTGGGTTGCTGCGGCGTGGCGCCCCTGGCCTGGGGCTCAGCCGCTTCCGTTCCGCGCAGCCTCAGCGCGGTATTCACCAGTTTGCGCAACACGGCCAGGTCGACGGGTTTGGATACAAAATCGAATGCGCCCATCTTCAGCGCGTTCACGGCATCTTCCACCTTGCCGTGCGCGGTGATTACGGCGCAGGGCAGGTCGGGATAGTGTTCGGAAATCTCCTTCACCAGGTCGAGGCCATTGCCGTCGGGCAGGCGCATGTCGGTGAGGCAGAAGCTGAACGGATTGGAAGCCAGCTGCACGCGAGCTTCGCCCAGATCCTTGGCAGTGGTGACCTTCAGGCCCATGCGGCTCAATGTGAGGTCAAGCAACTCGCGGATATCGGGCTCGTCATCGATGACCAAAACACGTTGCAAACCTGGCGTCATTCAATTCCCGTCCGTATTGTTCTGCGTCAAGCCGCGGAAGATTTCATCGCCGCGCGGCTCTGTTGTGGCGCCAGGCCCATGCGAATGTGAAAAGCGGTGCCCACGCCCGGCTGAGAGTCTACCGTAAGTTCGGCCTGGTTTGCCTCACACAATTGGCGGGCCACGTACAGGCCCAGGCCTGAACCCTCCTTGCGGGTGGTGTAGAAGGGCTCGAAGATGTCGGCGATACGCGAGGCCGGAATGCCCGGGCCATTGTCCTCCACCGTGATCACGCAATAACCGGCGCTTTCATCCTTGCGCATTTTCAGGATGGTGTGGGGTTGGCGCTTCACGCTGGCGTGATGGATGGTGTTGTCCAGCAGCTTCCACAAACACTGGTGCAGCTGGCTCTTGTCGAATACAACCAGCGTCTTGCCCACTTCGATCAGCAGGTCGAAACCAATGGCGCTGGCGCCTTGCGAAGAACGGAATTCCTCGGCCAGCGCCTTGAGGAAGCTGTTCAGTTCCACCGGCTCCGGCCGTGATTGTTCCTGGCGGCTGAGCTGCAGGATGTTCTCCACGATGCCGTTCATGCGCTTCGACTGGTCGAGGATGATGTTGGTGAGGCGCATGTCATTGAGCGTGATGGAAGGCGATTCCTCCAGCAGCTGCGCGGCATGTGTCAGCGCCGCCAGCGGGTTGCGGATTTCATGCGCGATGCTGCCCGACAGCTTCGCCAGTGAATTGGCCGAAAGCTCCAGTGCGCGCCGCGAGATCACCGACTCGTCGTTCAGCACCACCAGCGCCCCGGGCTTGTCACTGTCCGGCAAAAACGCCAGCGCCGGCAGGATATTGGCCTGGCTGGTTTCCAGCAGCACCGGGCCCATTTCGGTGTCGGGAGCGCTCATCCACTTTTCCACCACCCGGTCCAGGCGGGGCGAAAGGTCACGCAGCAAAAGTTCACGCACGCGCGGGCTGCCCAGCAGGAACCAGGCATATTCGTTCATGATGCGCACGCGACGTTGAGCATCAACGGCGATGATGCCGGTGGACATGTTGCGGATGATGGTTTCGTTGATTTCCTGCAGGTCGGAAATCTGCGCTTCCTGCCGTTCAGCAATCAGGCGGTAATCGCGCGCCCAGTACGCCAGGTGGTGCGACAACAGGCATACCACCATGGCCGTTGCGCCATACATGGCCGAAACCACGGCGCGGTCGGCCCAGTCCTGGCCTTGCAGCCCGCCGACCAGGGCCTGGGTGATGAGAGACAGGGTGGCCACCGCGGCGATGAACAGCGCCAGGCGCAAGGGCAACAGCATTCCGGCCATGGCGCTGGTGAACACCAGCAATATCGGAATGCCGCTGTCGAAACTGGTGAGGAGGAAGTGCAGGCTGCCCTGGAAAATGACATCGGCCAGCAGCACGTTGCGCGCCATCAAATGGGCATTGCTGGTGCGGCTTTGCGACATGAACAGCTGGAAGGCGGCAAACAGCAGGTATGCCAGCAAGGTGGCCGGGGCGACGGCGGCCTGCACGCTCGTCAGCGCCTGGCTGTTGAACAGGCTGAATTGCCCCGCCAGCAGCAGTATGGCAATCACCAGGCGATACATGCCCAGGTAGCCGATGATCCGCCGGGTCAGAGCCTCGGGCAGTGGGTAGTGGCTGCTGCGTGTGAATTTGGATTTGTCGGCATCCACCGGTTGCATGTGTAACTTCCCTGGCTACAAGGCTGCCCGGCCTGGCGGACGCCAGCAGAGTATAGCATTCAGAACTTTTGCATCATTCAAGGAAACTCTGATTTATTCAGAGTTTCCGCGGCATAAGGATGTGCCGCCATTTTCA
>CBFGWJ010000343.1:0-3373 GCA_965652335.1 uncultured Gammaproteobacteria bacterium
CCCTAAAATCCCCGTCCCTCCGTTATGCTTGTCACTCCGCTCAATCGTTGAATTCGTATGCCAAACTGGAAGCTGCTCGGTGAAGCAACCATTCCCGGAACCGGGCAAACCATGTACCTGTACCAGGGCAAGGATGATTTCTCCATCAAGCTGGCGCGTGGCCAGGAGTTGATGAACAGCCGCAAGCATGGTTCCGAGGATGCGCTGGGTGAGCTGCCCTGCCGGCGGTTGAAGAATGCCCGGCAGGCGCGGGTGCTGGTAGGTGGCATGGGCATGGGTTTTACACTGGCTGCGGCGTTGCGCGCCACCGGTCCTGAAAGTGAGGTTACCGTGGCTGAACTGGTGCCTGAGGTGATTGAGTGGAACCGGGGGCCGCTGGGCGAACTCAGCGGCCGGCCGCTGGATGACCCGCGCACGCGCATTCATGTCGGTGACGTGGCCAGGCTGCTGAAACAGAAAACCGCATATTTCGATGTGATTGCGCTCGATATCGACAATGGCCCGGAAGGGCTGACGCGCAGCAGCAACAACTGGATGTACAGCCTGATGGGCGTGGCCTGCGCTCAGAACGCGCTGAAACCCGGCGGCATCCTCGCTTACTGGTCCGCCGCGCCCGACGATGACTTTCGGGACCTGCTGAAGAGTTGCGGCCTGCTGGTGGACCAGGTGAAGGTGTTCGCCCACGGCAAGAAAGGCGCGCGCCACACGCTCTGGCTGGCCAGTTATTGAGGGTGTTGGGTCCTGTGCAACAGCAAACAGGCACGCAGGCCCACTTCGTCATGACCCTCGCCAACGACGCCAGCGTTCGAATCAAGACGGCGTTGCGAGCCCTCTCCAGGTCGCTGTTGCTGGCCGCAGCGCTTGTTCCCTGCATCGGCCTCATATCCCCGCAGTTGCCGGCCGTTGAACCCGGGCCTGGCACCGGGCATTCCGTTGCCCGCCAGTGGAATGAGGTGTTGCTGCAGGCGATACGCAAGGATTTTGCCCGGCCCACCATCCATGCGCGCAACCTGTTCCATGTCTCGGGCGCCATGTGGGATGCCTATGCGGCATTCGACCCGGCGTTGCAGGCCGTGCAGCACGACGAATCCTTCGGTGCCGGCCTGAATGCTGCGGAGCGCAAGGCGGCGCGGGAACAGGCCATCAGTTATGCGGCTTATCGCCTGTTGCGCTGGCGTTTTGCCGCTTCGCCGGGCGCGGCGCAATCACTGGCGGCGTTTGACCAGCTGATGGCCAGCCTGGGCTACGACACCAGTTTCGCCTCAACTGCCGGCGCCACGCCGGCCGCGCTGGGCAACCGTGTCGCCCAGGCCTGGATCCAGTTCGGCCTGGCGGATCATTCCAATGAACAGGATGGCTACAAGAACCTGTATTACGAACCGGTGAATGAACCGCTGGTGCCGGCATTGCCCGGCAACCCGGATATCACCGACCCGAATCGCTGGCAGCCGCTGGCGCTGGATTACTTTGAAGACCAGGGCGGCAATGTGATTGTCGGCGGCTACCCGGGCTTTCTGGGCCCGGAGTGGGGCAGGGTGACGCCATTCTCGCTGCAGCCTGAAGACCTCACCATTTACCAGCGCGACGGCCATGACTACTGGGTGTATCACGACCCGGGTCCGCCGCCGCTGCTGGGTGGCGCCGGTGATGCGCTATACCGCTCGGGTTTTGAACAGGTGGTTCTGTGGAGCGGCCTGCTGGATCCGGCCGATGACCCAGGTGGCGGCCAAGGTGGCGGTATGGGAGGCGGCACCCTGATCGACATCAGCCCGGCCAGCAACGGCAACAACCCGCTCGGTACCAACTCCGGTAACGGCCATGCGCTCAACCCGGTGACCGGGCTGCCGTATGAACCGGAGTTCGTTCCCGCCGGAGATTACTACCGGGTGCTGGCCGAGTTCTGGGCTGACGGCCCGGAATCGGAAACTCCGCCCGGGCACTGGTTCACCATCGCCAATTACGTGTCCGACCATCCTTTGCTGCAACGGAAATTCCGTGGTGAAGGCCCGGAACTGGATCGGCTGGAGTGGGATGTGAAGCTCTATGTCACACTGGGTGGCACCATGCACGACGTCGCCGTGGCCGCCTGGGGTGTGAAGGGCTGGTACGACTACACCCGGCCGGTTTCGGCCATCCGGTACCTGTGTGACCGCGGCCAGAGTTCCGATCCCCTGGGCCCGTCCTGGCACCCCGACGGCATCCGTTTGTACCCAGGCTCCATCGAGGTGATCACCGAAGAAACCGCCGCGGTGGGCGGGCGGCATTTTCCTCTGGGCGGCAATATTTTCCAGCATGTGGGCAAGATTGCCGTGCGGGCCTGGCGCGGGCCCGACTACATTCCCGACCCGGACACGGATTCCGCCGGCGTGGGCTGGATCCGCTGTGAGAACTGGTGGCCTTACCAGCGTCCCAGTTTCGTCACGCCGCCCTTTGCCGGATATGTGTCCGGGCACAGCACCTTCAGCCGCGCGGCGGCTACCATCCTGGCGGAATTCACCGGCTCGGAATTTTTCCCCGGCGGGCTGGGTGAATTCGAAGCGCCGCGCAACGAGTTCCTGGTGTTCGAGCAGGGCCCGAGCGTGGATGTCACGCTGCAGTGGGCCACCTACTTCGATGCTGCCGACGAAACCAGCCTGTCGCGGATTTACGGCGGCATCCATCCTTCCCAGGATGACATTCCGGGCCGGTTCATGGGCGATGCAATCGGTCGCGAGGGCTTTGCCTTCGCCAGCCGGCTGTTCGGGCCGGATGCGGGCCCGGACCGTGCCCGCTTCAAGGTCACCAAGCATTTCATCGGCGGCGGCACAGGCGAACGAGCCTCGATCAGCCTCCATTGCAATACCGGCCTGGTGCTGGAAGCCAGCCGCGAATTCGCTGATGGCGAATCCTATGAGTTTGTGGTCACCAGCTTTGCAGAAGGTGAATTGGATTGCTCCATCCGCGAAGACAACCACACCGGATATCTGGCTGAATTCCACAATGTCACAGCGGAAACCGTCAAGGCAGACTCCTGCGATTACCGCGGCGTAGCTGCCGGTGATGAACTGGATTGCGTCATCATCAACACGGTGTTCCATGAAGCCATCCCCGTCTTGAGCCGCTATGGAGTCACCCTGATGGCCCTGTTGCTGCTGGGTCTGGGCTGGGCAACCATGCGGCGGATGGCTTGAAGCGGCTGGCGCGCTCCTGCAGGCAGTGCGGCAGCGCCGACCAGCCTGGGGCGGCCTGTCGGGGCTTTCGCCCCGCCTACGGAATTAGGGATGTAGGAGGCGCTTTAGCGCCGACCAGCCCAGGGTGGCCTGTCGGGGCTTTCGCCCAGCCTACGGAATTAGGGATGTAGGAGGCGCTTTAGCGCCGACCAGCCCAGGGTGGC
>CBFGWJ010000344.1:0-3368 GCA_965652335.1 uncultured Gammaproteobacteria bacterium
CAGGATCAGTAAATTCCCGGGAATCCGTAACTGGCCGGGCGGCGTTCACCGATCCGCTTCGTGGAGAAATCATCGTGAGTGACCTGCCCCGCATCAAACCGAACCGTTTCCAACCGAAATCACCCGCCACACTGGCCGGCCTGCTGGCGCTGGCATTCACCCTGGGAATCGCCCCGGGCCTCGACGGCCTGTCGGCCAGCACGGGCTCGGTGGCCGGCCCGGTTGAAATCGACCTGCCCCATGAAAAATTCGTACTGGACAACGGCCTGACCGTCATTGTCCACGAAGACCGCAAGGCGCCCATCGTTGCGGTGAGTGTCTGGTACCACGTGGGCTCCAAGGACGAACCGGAAGGGCGCACCGGCTTTGCCCACCTGTTTGAACACATCATGTTCGAGGGCTCGGAGAACTACAACGACCGCTTCTCAAAGCCGCTGGAGGAAGTGGGCGCCACCTCACTCAACGGCACCACCTGGTTTGACCGCACCAATTACTTTGAAAACGTCCCCACCCCGGCGCTGGAACTGGCGCTGTTCCTGGAATCCGACCGCATGGGCCACCTGCTGGGCGTGCTCACGCAGGAAAAACTCGACCAGGAACGCGGTGTGGTGCAGAACGAAAAACGCCAGGGCGACAACCAGCCTTATGGCATGGTGGGCTATCGCATCCTGGAAGGCCTGTATCCGCCCGGCCACCCCTACCGCCATGACACGATCGGTTCGATGGAGGACCTGGATGCTGCCAGCCTCGAGGACGTCCATGCCTGGTTCAAACAGTACTATGGCGCCGCCAATACGGTGCTGGTGCTGGCGGGTGACCTGGACCCCGACACCGGCAGGCGCTTGGCCGAAAAGTACTTCGGTGACATTCCGCCGGGGCCGCCATTGCAGCGCCTCAAGGCCTGGGTGCCGGACCGCCGCAACGATACCGTCGAGCAGATGTATGACCGGGTGCCCCAGGTGCGCAGCTTCCAGAACTGGGCTGTGCCCGGGCGCACCACGCGCGAGCGTGCCCTGCTGGAACTGGCGGCTGCGGTGCTCGGTGATGGCAAGAATTCCCGCCTGTACCAGGCGCTGATCTACCAGGCGCAGCATGCCGTCAGCCTCGACGTGGTGGTGGAGCCGCAGGAACTGGCCAGCATTTTCAACATCGATACGACGCTCGCGCCCGGAGCATCGCTGGATGAGGTGAACGACATCATCGCCTGGGAATTGGCCCGGTTCCTGCAGAACGGCCCGGGTGAGGAAGAACTGCAGCGCGCCCGCAGCAAGATCAATGCATCCATCGTTCGCGGGCTCGAAGCCGTCGGCGGCTTTGATGGCAAGGCTGCCACGCTGGCGCAAGGCGAGCTCTACGATGGTAACCCGGTGTTTTTCAAGACCATGCTGCAATGGATCAATGAAGCAAGCGCCGAGGATGTACGTGCAGTTGCCGCTGCATGGCTCTCAAAAGGGCGCTACCAGCTGGACGTGCTGCCCTACCCCGGTTACGCCGCTGCGGCGGAAGGCGTGGATCGCAGCAAGGGCTTGCCCGCCGTGACCGCGTTGCCGCAGCTGGATTTTCCCCTGCCGCAAAGAGCACAACTGAAAAACGGCATTGAGGTGGTGCTGAGCCGCCGTACCGCCGTGCCCACGGTGGAGGTCGCCATCCAGTTTGACGCCGGTTATGCCGCCGATCAGGGGCGTCCACCGGGTACCGCCGGCTTCACGCTGGACATGCTGGACGAAAGTACGCGCAACCGCAGCGCGCTGGAAGTCGATGCCGAATCCGAACGGCTGGGGGCCGAGATCAGCAGTGCTTCCACGCTTGACACCTCGACGGTGTATCTCGATGCATTGAAGTGGAACCTGCAGTCCTCATTGGAACTGTTCGCCGACGTCGTGCGCAACCCGGCTTTTGCCGATGAGGAACTGGAACGCATGCGGGTGCGGCGCCTGGCCGGGCTGGAGCAGGAGAAGAGCGACCCGGTAAGCATCGCCTTGCGCACCCTGCCGCCGCTGATCTACGGGGAGGATCACGCCTATGGCATTCCGTTTACCGGCAGCGGCACGGAAGATTCGATCAGGGACATCAGCCGTAATGACCTGGAGCAGTTTCACCAGGACTGGCTACGCCCCGATAACGCCACGCTGTTCGTGGTGGGCGACACCAGCCTGGATGAAGCACTGCCCATGCTGGAAAGTGTTTTTGGCAACTGGAAAGCCCCGGCATCCGCCGTGCCGGCAAAACAACTGGCGACAGTCAGCCTGGCGCCCGAGGCCCGCCTGCTGCTGGTGGATAAACCGGATTCCCCGCAGTCACTGATCCTGGCGGCACACATTGCTCCGCCCACTGGAACAGCAGACAACATCACCATCGAAGCCATGAACGATATCGTGGGTGGGACCTATTCAGCCCGCGTGAACCAAACCTTGCGGGTGCAGAAGCAGTGGTCTTACGGTGCGTTCAGTTTCCTTCCGGATGCACGCGGACAGCGGCCGTGGATGTTGTATGCGCCGGTGCAAACCGACCGGACGGCCGATTCCATCCGTGAACTGGTGGAATTGCTGCAGCAGTTCCGGGGCAGCCGGCCCGCCGAAGACGCGGAGCTCAACCGAGTGGTGCGGAACAGCGTTTACAGCCTGCCCGGGCAATACGAAACCAGTTCAGCTGTACTCAGCGCCATGCTGGCCAACCACCGCTTCAACCGCACGGATGACTACATCAACAGCCTGCCGGGGCAATTCCAGTCCCTGTCCCTGGAGCAGGTCCAGGCCACGGCTGAAGAGGTTTTGCATCCTGAAGCGCTGACCTGGGTGATCGTGGGTGACGCGGCCAGAATCCGTGACAGCCTGGAACGGCTGCGGCTGGCTCCCGTGCAGGCCATGGACAGTGATGGCAAACTAGTGCCCTGAACGCCGCGCCGCTGGCAGCGGGCGTAGCAATCGTGCAGCCGTGAACCCGTCTGCCGCTGAACTGGCCCCTGAACTGGCGCCTGAACTCGCCACTGAACTGGCCTGAACCGGAGGGATGCAAGCTTGAACCTGGAAAAAGTCTTTTTTGCCTTTTTCATTGTGCTCGCCCTGACCCTGAACTTCGGGTTTTTCATCGGTGACATGGACAACCCCATCCACCATCACCCCACGGAGCTGGGTGCTGCCCTGATCGTCAGCATGATTGCCACCATCCTCAAGTTTGGCGACCGCTCCCAGTTGGGCAACGTCATGTTGGCCACCAGCCTGGTGGCTGACCTGCAGCTGCTGGCGGCAGCGCTGGCCTGGGTATATGCCGCCAATGTGTCGGCCCACGGCGTGACCAACAGTGTGATGGCCAGCGTGGTATCGCTTTCCGGCGGCGCCCTGTTGGCCAATTTCATTTCGGTGACCCTG
>CBFGWJ010000345.1:0-3353 GCA_965652335.1 uncultured Gammaproteobacteria bacterium
GTATTCACTTCACCGGCAGCGTCACCGATGTGGCGCCCTGGCTGAAGGCCGCCGATGTGGCGGTGATTCCGCTGGTCGAGGGTGGCGGCACACGCATGAAGATCATCGACTGCTTTGCCGCGCAATTGCCGGTGATCAGCACCCGCAAGGGCATCGAAGGCATTCCCATCGAACCCGGCCGCCAGGCGCTGGTGATCGACGACTGGCAGGAAATGGCCGAAGCCATCGCGGATTTGCAAGGGAATGCGGAAAAACGCCAGATCCTGGCCGCAGCCGGGCATGAACTGGCGAAGACGCTGGACTGGAGCGAAATCGCGCGGCGTTACCGGGCTCTGTATTCCGGCCTGTGACTCTCACCCGTCATCCCGGAAACGGCGCAGCCGTTGTCCGGGATCCAGTCAAGACTCGCAGCACCTATGGTTTGCTGGCAGGCTTATCAGCCACGTTGTCCCGCAGGTAAACCGCCTGCGCCATGGCGGCCGGCAATGGCGGGTTGTCCTGCAACCAATCCTGGGCGAGGCGAAGCAGAGCGGTCGCCGAAGGCATTAGCCCGGCATGCACGGCAGCCGCTTTCGCGGCCAGCGTATCCAGTATTTCAAACCTGCCAAAAGCCGTGCCCGCCATCACGGTATTTTCCGCATCCGGCACTTCAACCTGCTCCGGCGGGCTGACCGCTTCACCTGACAAAGCCTGCAGCCTGCCCTGCCGGTCACGGTTAAACAGGCCATGGAACACCTCGCCCATGCGCGCGTCCATGGCGACCAGTATCGACTGCCCTTCAACGGCTTCCACCTGTTCAGCAACTGCAGCCAGGGATGACAAAGGACTCACCGGTCGTTCTGCGCCCCAGGCCAGGCCCTGCACCGCGCCGATGCCGATACGCAGGCTGGTGAAACTGCCGGGGCCGCGGCCAAAGGCGATGGCGTCCAGGCCCTTGAGGCTGGCGCCTGCTTCTTCCAGTAACTCCCGCACCCAGGGCAACAGACGCTCCGCGTGCAGCATGGGTGCCGCTTCATGGCGCGAATGAACTTCGCCATGCCACAGCAGGGCCAACGAACAGGCTTCACTGGAAGTCTCAACCGCCAGCAGGTTTGAGGGCCGGGTTTCAGGCAAGGGATTCACGTAAAAACTGCTCCACTTCAGACTGGCTGCCAGCCTCGCGCATGGGCGGCAGGCTGGAGCGGAATATTGCGCCATATGATCGCGTGCCCAGGCGCGGATCACAAATCACCAGCACGCCTTTGTCGTTCACGTCACGGATCAGGCGGCCGGCGCCCTGCTTCAGCGCAATGACCGCCGCCGGCAAATACAGCTGCATAAACGGGTTACCCCCGGCGCGCCGCAACTGCTCGCTGCGTGCTTCCATCACCGGATCATCCGGTGCGGCGAAGGGCAGCTTGTCAATCACCACCAGCGACAGGGCTTCGCCGATTACATCCACGCCTTCCCAGAAACTGGCGGAGCCCAGCAACACGCCGTTGCCGGACTGGCGAAAGTTTTCCAGCAGCAGACTGCGCGGCTGCTCGCCCTGCACGAACAGCGGAAACTCCACGCGGTCCGCCAGGATACCGGCCGCTTCACGCAGGGCCCGGTGCGAGGTGAACAGCAGGAACGCGCGGCCGCGGCTGGCTTCCAGCAACGGAACGGTGATGTCCAGCAACCGCGGCACGAACTGGGTATCGCGTGGTTCCGGCAATTCCGTGGGCAGCCACATCATGGCATGGTTGGGGTAATCGAACGGCGAATCCAGCAGCAGGGTGTCCGCATGCTCCAGGCCGAGCTGGTGGGTGAAGTGACCGAAATCCCCGCCCACGGCGAGCGTGGCGGAAGTGAACAGCCAGCGTGCCGCGCTGTTTTCCCGGTAGGCACCGAATTCGCTGGCCACATCCAGCGGGGTAATGTGCAGGGCAAAGCCCTTGCCGCGGCGCTCAAACCAGCGCACCTCGGATTTCCGGCTGTCACTGTCAAACCTGTCCAGCGTGGCGAGAACCTGCTGCAAGCGCTCGATGGTGTTGTCCATACCCCGCGAACTGCCTTCCAGGGCTGCGCTGGCCCGGGCCAGGTCGGCGATGGCAAGGTCCAGTTCCTGCAGTGCGCTGCGAATGGATTCATCGCGCAACAATTCCTGCCACGAGCCACGATCCTCGCGCCGCACCGCCATGGCGACGGCCAGTTCCTTCAGCTTCTGCTGGCAGGTGTTCAGCGGCTCGTGAATTACCGCCAGCGCGCCGGTCAACTCCCCGCATTCGGCCAGGAAGTCGCGGCAGAGATCTTCCAGCGCCCTGCTGGACAGCGTCTGGCTGAAAAAGCGCGAGGCCGTTTCCGGCGCCAGGTGGGCCTCGTCGATGATGAAGGCCTCGGCGCCGGGCAGTACCTCGCCGAAGCCGCTCTGCTTGATGGCCATGTCGGCAAACAACAGGTGATGGTTCACCACCACCACATCGGCATCCTGGGCTTCGCGTCGCGCGCGGGCCACGAAACACTCTTCAAAGCGCGGGCATTCCGATCCCAGGCAATTGTCCGGAGTTGAAGTCACCAGCGGCATCAGGCCACTGGCATCGGAAATAACCGGGGTGATGGTCAGGTCGCCATCGACGGTGCGGTTGGCCCAGTCACGCACCGCCGCCAGTTCGGTTACTGCTTCGCGGCTTGGCAGGCGGCCGTCGCTGACGGCCAGGTCCATGCGATGCAGGCACAGGTAGTTGGCCCGCCCCTTCAACAGGGCGGTTTTCACCTTTACTTCCAGCGCTTGCACCACCAGCGGCAGGTCGCGGAAATACAGCTGGTCCTGCAGGGTCTTGGTACCGGTGGAAACAATGCAGCGTTGCCCGCTCAGCAATGCCGGAACCAGGTAAGCCAGGGTTTTGCCGATTCCCGTTCCTGCCTCGATCACCAGGCAGTCGGCCGCATCCTCTTCGCCGCCCAGCAACCGGTCAACCGCCGCGGCCATCCTGATCTGCTGTTCACGCGGGGCAAAGCCGGCCAGCAGGCGGGTAAAGGGTCCCTCCGGGCCCAGGCAACGGGCACTGGGGCTGTTCAATCCAGGCTGCGGAGCACTCGCCATAAGCGTGGAAGTCAAGCCGCCCCTGCCGCCCGGGCCCGCCATGCGTTGCGATCAACCCGCTGCAGTGCAGGCAACATCAAAAACTCTGCGGCCGCTGGTTATTGCAGTCATCGGCGCGCGCCGCGGACAGGTTGGCGCTGCGCCGGTCGCCCAGTTCAGCCTGGGCCACGCTCATGGTGCGCCAGTTGCGGTGGCACAATTCGCCCACCCGCGGCCCCGCATCATAGGAACGGGAGGCAAAGCTCAGGGCCTGCTGGTAATCCTTTTTCAGCAGCTGTATCTCAGCCAT